>CAXNGR010000087.1:0-9293 GCA_964201265.1 Verrucomicrobiaceae bacterium | reverse complement strand
GTCGCCCCCTCGCTCGGCTTTGCGATGGTCAAAGTCATGTCATTCGACACCTTCGCCATCCTCTGCGGCCTCACCATCCTCTCCGCCAGCGGCTTCATCACCGTCCGCCGCCGCAGGAGTGATTCCAGCTCCGACCGCCTCAAACCCGGCGCCAAACCCGAACGCTTATGAATACACACCTCGTTCAAATCGACTCCGTCTGGGAAGATCGCCCCACCAATCACGCCAAGACCCGTCAACTCATCGCTCACGCCCATCCGCAGCCCGGGTCTCTCATCATCTTGCCGGAGATGTTCTCCACCGGCTTCAGCATGAACCTCCCCGTCACTGCCGAGGAGGAAGGTGGCGCTACGGAGCAGTTTTTGCGCGAAATCGCCGCCGAATACCAAAGCTGCGTCATCGGCGGCCTCGTCACCCCAGCCGCCAGTGGTCGTGGCATGAATCAAGCCCTCGCCATCGCCCCGGACGGTCGGATTCTCGCTCGTTACACGAAAAACCATCCCTTCAGCATGGGGGGGGAGGAGAAAGTCCATGTCGCAGGCACCAGCGTCAGTCTTTTTGAATGGCAGGGGCTGAAAATCGCCCCTCTCATCTGCTACGATCTCCGTTTTCCCGAACTTGCCCGCAGCGCCGTGCGTGCCGGGGCTGAAGTGCTCATCTACATCGCCGCGTGGCCGGTGAAACGCATCCAGCATTGGATCACCCTACTCCAGGCCCGTGCCATCGAAAATCTCTGTTACGTCATCGGTGTCAACCGTTGCGGCACTGATCCCCAGTTCACCTACAGCGGGCGCAGCCTTGTCGTCGATCCGCATGGCATCATCATCGCCGACGCCGCCGAGCAGGAGCGCGTCGTAAGCGCTCAACTCGATCCCAAGGTGCTTCGCGACTGGCGCTCTCAGTTTCCCGCGCTCAAAGATGCTGGTCTGACCTGATGAGGTGGTCGAAAAAGAGGAAAAAGGTCAAAAAGATCCGCCTCTAAATTTTTCCTCTCTTTCGGCTAATCCTTCAAACTCGTCCGCATCCGCCCTGCTTCGAGGATCGCATCAAACCGCCGCGCGTCATCCTCACGCGCCCCGCTCACCAGCACATAGCCATACTTGCGCCAGTGCTCCATCTCCGCCGCCGCATTCTGCATGCGCAGTTCAAACGCTGCTGCGTCCTCCGTGGCGCGGCCTGAGAGGCGTTGGCGCAGTTCATCCAGGCTCGGTGGCATCACGAAGATCTCCAGCAGGCAGCGCTTCACCAGCTCATCCTCACAGGCACGCACCTGCGCCGCGCCTTGCACGTCGATGTCCATGATCACATCCACGCCGCGTTCCAGATTTTCAAAAACGTAGCGCTTCAGCGTGCCATAAAGCCGTCCGTGGACTCGGGCATATTCAAACAACTCGCCACGCTCCACCCGGGCTAGAAAATCTTCCTCGGTGAGAAAGAAGTAGTCCTTTCCGTCCACCTCGCCCGGTCGTGGTGCCCGGGTCGTGCAGGAGACGGAAAATACGGCCTCACCGCGATCACACACCTTGCGCGCCAGTGTCGTTTTGCCCGTGCCTGAGGGGCCGGAAACGATGATCAACTGCCCCAGGCGCTGTTTTGAAAACTCCATGACTGTCGGATACCCACGCCAACCGCGAGTGCAAGAGACTTGGCAAACCGCCAGTAATGCTCCACCCTCAAATCCCACCCAACTCAACCCATGCAACACGCATCCTCACGCCGTCATTTCATCTGGACCGCCGCCGCAGGCGTCGCCGCCCCGTTCATCCTCCCTTCACGCGTCTGGAGCGCTGAAACCGCCCCTAGCGAGCGCCTCACCCTCGGCTTCATCGGCAATGGCAAGATGAACAGCGGCCACCTTAACAGCTTCCTCGGTCGCAAAGAAGTCCAGATCGTCGCCGTCTGCGATGTCGATACCAACCGCCGCGAAAACGCCAAGAAGACCGTCACCGAGCGCTACAGCAAGGATCAGGACACCACCTTCAAAGGCTGCGAGGCCTATGGCGACTTCCGCCAGCTCCTCGCCCGCAAGGACATCGACGCTGTCGTCATCGCCACGCCGGACCATTGGCACACTATTATTTCTATTGCCGCGATTGAGGCTGGCAAAGATGTGTACTGCGAGAAGCCGCTCACACACAATATTCACGAGGCTCTGACCCTAATCAAAGCGGTGCGTGGCAGCAAGCAGGTGCTCCAGACGGGCTCCCAACAGCGTTCGAATAATAAGGAATTCCGTATTGCATGCGAGATCGTCCGCAACGGCGTCATCGGCAAAATTCAACGCGTCGAGACCCAGTTCGGCTCCCCTGCCAAGCCAAACGCCAACCCCGAGGAACCCATGGAACCCGGCCTCGACTGGGACATGTGGTGCGGCCCAGCTCCGCTCGCTCCTTACAGCAGCGTGCTCAGCCCGCGTGGCGTTCATGGTCACTTCCCCGCCTGGCGCATGACCCGCGAGTACGGCGGCGGCATGGTCACCGACTGGGGCGCGCATCACATCGACATCGCCCAATGGGGCCTTGGCGAGGATGAAAAAGGCCCAGTCGAAATCATCGCCCCTGAGAAGCACGACGAAGCCAAGGAAGGCGCAAAGCTCATCTATGCCAGCGGCATTCCGCTCACGCATGTGAACAACGGCTTCGGCGTCTCCTTCTACGGCGAGACCGGCGAGGTCCACGCGAACCGCGGCAAGTTCAAGCTCGTCATGGGTGGCAAGGTCGTGCATGAATTCCTCGGCAAGGAAACCCAGGGCACTAGCCTCGACCGCGAGGTCATCATGGCCGAGCGCACCTTCCTGGCCGATGCCAAGGTGAAGCTCTACAACTCCCCCAACCATCACCAAGACTGGCTGGACTGCATCAAGAGCCGAAACAAGCCCATCTGCGACGTCGCCATCGGCGCCAGCACGGTCATTTCCTGCCATCTCATGAACCAGGCCTACTACCACGGTGGCACCATGAAGTGGAACCCCGAGAAGCACGAGTACACCAGCGGCGGTGACGCCAAGTGGCTCACCCGTGATTATCGCGGCGAGTGGAAAGTCTAAGGTCTCTCGAACTTCAGTTCGTTCTTCCCGGCGGCCTCGCAAGAGGCCGCCTTTTTTCATCTCGCCTCCTACCTCCGCCGCATCAAGACCAGCTCATCCACCTTGCCCGCAGTGAGAGCACAGCCCCGCGAGTGCCGTCAGTCTGACATTCAGGACGGGCGTGAGCAGTCATGAGCTTTAGCTCATGATCGCACGGCGAGCTTCATGGAACCGCAGCGGCAGCCGCTCGCAGATGCGCTCGGCGTCGTCGTTGGCGGGCGGTTGTCAGGCGGTTAGAGCATTAGCCAGAATGACGAGCATTCAGCGCCACATGTCTCTGCGGATCGGCTGCGGGCTGCGGAATGGCTTGTGCGCTTGATAGAGCTTCAAGCGCTCCTTGGATTGCTCGGCCTCTGGGCTGTCGGGTGGGCGTGATTTGAGATAGTCCTGCTCTAGCCCAATGGCCTCGGCGTATTGCTTCTCCTCCGCATGGGCTGCGGCCAGGGCGATAAAGACTTCCGACTCATGGCCGGGCATCTGTCCCACCGTGAGAGTGGCGCATTGGCGGGCTTTCTGGCCGTCGCGGATCGAGCCATCCGGGCAGGTGGCCAGCAGCCACGCGAGATCAACAAAAGTAGGGGTGTAACCCGGTGTCATCTGCACCCCTTTTTCATAGTCGGCCAGCGCGGCCCGAAAATCGCCCTTGGCATGGTGGGCCCGCCCCCGGAGGTCGAAGTTGACTCCTTGGGGATCAGCTTTCACCGCGATGTCCAGATCGGCGATGGCGCGGTCGTAGTCGCCCATGAGATGATAAGCCACACTGCGAGCACGATGAATATTGCTATTGCCGGGATCAAGCCGCAGAGCCTCAGCGTAGTCGGCCAATGCTTGGTCATAGTGCCTCATTGCCGCATGAGCATTGGCTCGGTTGTTGAAGCATCCATTGTTGCCAGGATGATGCTTGACCGCCTCATCGTAAACTCGCACCACGCCTGAATAGTCCCCCTGATCCCAGAATGATCTGGCCTGCTCCATGAACTCCTCCACGGTTTGCGGGGCACCGACACGCTTCGTCACCAGTTTGTAGTCAAAGCTCAGCCTCACAGGCTTGCCGTCTCCTTCATTCACGGAGTTGACCGTCATCAGGCCGACCACGCCACGAGAAGTGCGGAACACACAGGAAACAGGCCACTGGCCTTGACCGATCCTTATGCTTTCGTTCTTGGCGGTCAACTTATCAGCCCTTGCAGCCACATGGCTGGCGGGTAGCCAATAAGGGTAGGGAAAGTCCATGATCCACTCTCCAAAGGCGCACCCGTGCGGCTGTATGAGGATGCCACCGACCTCCCCACTGAAACTGAAATCAACGCCACCGGCGGCATCTGCCTTTTCCCAGTCCTTTTTGATCTCCTCGGTGCTTGCCATTGGAGCCAGCCTGATCTTGACGGTCTTCCCGCCAGCAAACTGAAAGTGCGGCGCAACGCTCTCCGTCGTGGCTGAGAGCGCCTGAACCTTCGTGGGTCCGAAAATAAAATGGGTGGTCGAAGCGGCTGACACCTCTGTCGCGGAGGTCGATGGCACCTTGGCAGCTCCGTCCTGCACGGGCAGCGGCGGCACCTGGACTCCATCGTAATGGAAGACCTTCTTCTCCCGGCTGCGGATGAAGAAGCTCTCGAAGGCCGCGAGCGGCTGGATGAATCGGATCGTGTGCAGCATTCCGCTCTGGACACCCACAGCGGTGCTGCCGTCGAAACTGACCACGGAGCCTTCGCGCAGCTTTCCAAGCACCTCCCATTGCGGCAGCTCGAACTTGTCATCGTCCATCTCAAAGGCGGTGACGAATGCCTGATGATCCGCGTTCTCTCCCATGTTGCTCAGGTGGACGAGCCCGCCTCTGCGACCAATCTCACCGACGGGCAGCGGCTTCTCCAGGTGCCAAGGCCCGGCGGTGAGCGTGATCTGCGCCTTGAGGACTCTGCCTGCGAGGTCTGGAGGGACCAGGCAGCCGTTGACGAACCACCCCTCCTTTTCTTCCCCCACTGGCTCGTGCATGATGCGGATGGACTTCTTGAATTCAATCTTCGTTCCTGCCGCGTCATACAAGGTCACGCGGCTCTCGCTCTTCTCGTCGATCGCCGGATGAGTGTAGAAGAACATCAAATAAGTTCCGGATTCATTGGGCACGATGTCGCTTCGCTCACGCCAGTTCCTCGTCCACCAGACCCAAGGCTCCGCCGGGATGTCGCCAGGAGCCGTCAGCGGCTCGCCCGCAGGCGTGCGGAATTGCCAGTCGCCCGCCCCCTTGGGCCGCCAGGCGACATAGCGGAGCTTCGGCTCACCCGTGAAGGGCACATCGTTCTGCAACTTCTCGACCTGTCGTTCGATGACAGGCTTGTTAGCTGAGTTGGGGGGAGTATCGCCCCCGGATCTCTTCATCTCGTCCTTCGGTGTGACGGCGATGATCGGATGCCCGATCTTGTAGCGGAACTTGATGCCCTGACGCCCATCAGCCTCTTCGACGGTGTCCACTACATGCAAGAAAACAACATCGTCGTTCTGAGTGCGGATCATCAGACCTCCCCCCTTGGTGTGCGGACTGATTTTCTCGAACATGTCCGCAGGCCCGCTCTCCACGCGTGAGACCCACTTTAAGGAGTCCCGGTCATCTAGCAGGGTGGATGGGAGAAAGTCTATACTACGGCATTGGTGCCACTTGATGGTGATTCCGTCTTCGATCTCGAGGCACATGTCACCACCTGCGCGTTTAAGCCTTTCGCGGGATTTCTGTATTGTTTCTCCAAGGAAAGCGGAAGGTTCTTTGATCACCAGTGTCTTCCCTGAGGCAAAGTTAAAATGAGGCCGACCTTCGGATGAGGAGTTGTGGAGCACCGCTTTCTTCCACAGCCCGAATCGGTAGGCAGGCTCATCGGTGGGAGTGGGGTCTGTGACCAAACTCACATAGTCCACAGGCATGGATGGTGGCGTCGATGTTCGCTTAGCATTTGCATCCCCTGTGGAGAAAGTGTCTGGCGCTTGTCTGGATTTATTCGCATCGTCCCCATTTTTCTCGACAGGTCGTGTCCATAGCTTCCAAACCGGCCACTTGCCGCTTTCCACAGGTATCGGCCAGGAAGCGCGCTCCAAGATGCTGAAGCCTGCATGACCCGCTATTGTTTGTGCGGCGAGAAACTCGTCGATGACTGCATCGGTGTAGAGCTGGACGAACTCTTGACTCGCTCCGACGACCTCGACGTTGATGATGGCCGACCGTGGGTTGCCACGAACCTGCACCTTGATGTCTGAGGAAGGTCCCTGGGGATAAAGCGATCTGGCGCGAATATCCGCACGCCGGGCGAGTTCGGTGCTCGTCAGTGCCAAAACGGCCTTGGCTCCTGGATCGACCAGATCTCCGTCATTATTGACGGGATCGACATCACCTCTGGCCAATATTTCATTCACGAGCTTGGCCGTGCTACTGAATGAAGGAGTCAGCTCCATCCTTGAACCGATCACGATCAGTCCACCGATGACCAGAAGCGCAGGGGCTGCTTTTACAAGCATGGAGCGAGAACCGCTGATCGACTGTTGAAGAGTGGGGCCGCCTTTGTCCGGGCGTCGTTGATGATAAATCCACCCTGCGAGCCCAAGGCTCAGCGCGGCGAGACTCGCGAGTTCGCTGGTGCCGATCGGAGAGTTGTAGCGGATCGCCGCAAGTAGGGCCCAGAAAGCCACGAGCAGCACCGCAAAAACGCAGCCAGTCAGCAAGCATAATCTGCGAATTCCCCGAGACGGGTTGTTGGTTGGTTGTGGCGGATCTCTCAACTTCTCAACCTGAGTGAGAAACTCCGCCTTTTGACCTTCCATCAGTTCCAACTCGTCTTTGATCGAGAATCGAGTCGCAAACCCCACGCCCCACAGCGCCATAAGCCCAACGAATCCCACCACGGGACCAAAGAGAGTGCCCCCGGACAGCTTGGGTGGAATGCTCTGGTTGACGGTGAGTATGGACCAATAGATGCAACCGAGGAAGATCGTGATACTTGCGCCAAGAAGAAGGTTTTGCCCACCGAGGATGAACATGGTGGCCCGGCGTCTCTCAGGTGCCATCCAGTAGTCGCGATTGGGAATGTTCACCAACTGCGGATTGAGCATGTTGAATCCTAGAAGGAGCGCAAGAACAGCCAGTAAACCGAGCGGCGTCAGGCAAGTTAAGGTGATGTGTTCTTGGCGGGTCATCCAACCATTTGCAGCTCCGCTAGGTCCGAAATGGGTTGCCACCCGGTTGGGCAATTGGGAGTGAGTGGCGTTCACATAGAGCAATAGCTCTGAATAACAGCTTCCAAACACAATGGCGGGGAAAAGGAGGTGTCGTGAGAATAGATTCGTCGCCTTCGAGAAATCGAAAAAACCTGCCACATCGGGTCGAGGGGCAGGGTTGGAGAGTCTGTGGCAAATCACCACTAAACCGACGACGATGAGTAAATAGACAATCCAGAAGGTTGGCAATGAAGCGTGGGATTGCTGGAGGATCTCGAAGATCGCCCAAGCTACGGCGCAAAGCCCTGCCAGCAGGAGCACTGCGAGCGGTCGTGCAAAGTTAATTGTCCAGCCAAGTGAGCCCATTCGTCCCAGCACGATCATCCGTGGGTCGTCACGGCAGAAGTAGATGAAGAAAAACCGCCAATTGGCAGGATCACGAGTGAACCGGTTCAAGCCCAGGGCACCGGGCTTAGAGGGAGTGTTTGTGGCCGCCTCCACCTGCGTGCGAAACTCCGCCGCCGTGGCGAAGCGCAGTTCGGGTGTCTTTTCCAAGGCACGCAGCACGATCTCATCGATGCGCACATCCACCTGCACGCGCTTCGAGGGCGGGACGATATTTTGCTGCGGGCGTTCGCCGGTGAGCATTTCGTAGAGCACGACGCCGAGGCTGTAGATGTCGGCACGGTGGTCGGTGGCGGCGGTGCCGTCGTGCTGCTCCGGCGCGGCATAGTCGGGCGTGCCAAACGGCATTGTAGCCCGACTTTCCAAAGTCGGGTCATCCACCTCGGCGGGAACGAACTCGGAAGTTCGTTCTACCATCTTCGCGATGCCGAAATCCGCGATCTTCACCGTGCCCGATTTGTCGATGAGCAGGTTCTCCGGCTTGATGTCGCGGTGGACGATGCCGTGATCGTGCGCGCACTGCAGCGCCTCGCAGATCGGTGGCACGATGCTCAGCGCCTCCTTTGGTGTGAGGCGTTTCGTTTGCAGAAGTTGACGGAGATTCACGCCATCGACGAACTCCATGAGCAGGAAGTAGGTGGGCGCTTCAGACAGGAGTGTCTGAGTCACGCCGAAGTCGTACACGCCGACGATGTGCGGGTGATTCAGCGCGGCGAGCGCGTGGGCCTCCTTTTCAAAGCGTGCGGCGAACTGCGGATCATCCGCACGCTCCGGGGCGAGCAGTTTGAGCGCGACGAGGCGGTTCAGCGACTTCTGCCGCGCCTTGTAAACGACGCCCATGCCGCCACGTCCGAGGCATTCGAGGATTTCTAGCTGAGGAAAGTGCGGGGCAAGCTCCTCTGGCGTCAGCACTGGAGCCACCGCGACGCTTTCACCGGCCTGCGTGGGCTGCATCGCCCCGACCATGAGGCAACGCGGGCAGAGTCCGACCACGGTATCAGCGGGGAGAGATTCACCACAACGGGGGCATTTGGGATCAGGAGAAGATGACGGGTCCATATCAAACCATGCCGTGTGGCAATGAATGAGTTACACACTTTTTTCAACCACCCAGAGCCGACAGCAGCGCGCGCATCTCATCCTCGACGGCGGTCGCGTCTTGCAAGGTGCTGGCGATCTCCGCCTTCACGCACTGGCGGAAACGCTGCCGAATCCGATGCACCGCCACCCTCATCGCTCCTTCGCTCAATCCCAGCGCCACAGCGGCTGCGGCCTGCTCGCCATGCTCAGACTCGCCAAGCAGCCAGGGCCGGAGGTGATCGAACAACACGGACTTTCCCGCTGCCACGCACTCGATATGCAGCACCTCCATCGCACGGGCGAGCACGGTCACAGCCCATTGGCGGTCAAAAGCAGCCTCGGGTGAAAGCCTTGCGTCGTCCGGCACATTCAACGCTGGTGAATCAGGAGAATCCACATCCAGCGACAATAGCGGGATGCCACCGCCGCGCCTAAGCCGCACGTCCGCCTCCCGCCGATGCGCCACGAAATGCTTCACTGCGCCGAGCAGATAGAAGCGAAACCTGCCGCGTTCTGGATCAGCCGC
>CAXNGR010000086.1:0-9311 GCA_964201265.1 Verrucomicrobiaceae bacterium | reverse complement strand
GCAGCGGGTGCCAGCGTTCATTGGCAAAGAGCTGGGACATGACATTTGAGCCGCGGAGTCCGCGTGTCACGGCGGCGGTGGCCATCAGCATCACGCCTTTGATCTGCCCGAGGGAAAGACGGGTCGTGCCGGTGCTCTGAAGCTCACGCAGATGAGTGAGGAGAGAGGAAGGCACCCTGGCCGCCGCCTCATCACTGATTTCCATGGAAGAATGGCCGTTAATAAGCATGGAGCAGAGCCGCAGCATGCGCGCTGCCGTTTCCTCGCGCCGCAGCGGACGCTTCTCAAAGCGGTCCACAAAGAGATGCAAAAATTCCTGCTGCCAGAGGCCCACCCGGCAGTTGGATGGGTCCACAAAAGAGGCCGCCTCAGGCAGGAAGGACTCCAGTGCCTCCAGCTCGGTGGCCAGCCGCCAGACAAGAACGCAGGCGATGCCCACCGGAAGACAGCCGAGTCGATTGCAATAATTCCTCACCTCCTCTCCTGGAGCAGTGCCCAGCATGACGTTTGTCTGGGTTCCCTCATTGAGTATGTCTAGCACACGCGGCAGTGAGGGAAAATAAGATCCCAGCAGCAGTGAAAGCCAGACCGATTCAGCGCGCAGAAAAGACTGTCTCACGAACCATGGGCCATCTTCCTGACGGAGCTCCTCAGGCTCAGGTACAGAGCTGCCTTGGGAAGGTTTCTGGCGTGTTCTGAGTGGAAGGGCGATCTTCAGGCCCACGGGGACGATTGATGACATTGCGAGGGAAACAGTTATCAGCGGGATGCGTACAGCATTTTTTGTGTAAAGCCGCCAAAGATTGCAAGAAAGTATGCAGTTTTTATGACACGCGGCAACGAATGGAGCCTTGAAAGCCCAAAACGCACTCGTCTTTCACTGACAAGGTTGTGACTTGAATCCATCTTTGGCGCATGACTCTCCCCGAACTGCCACTTTCCACCCCTTCCCTGCTGTTTCCGGCGATCTCGCTGCTGATGCTGGCATACACCAACCGGTTTCTAGGACTGGCAAGCGTGGTACGTGGGCTGCATGCAAGCTGGCAGAACACACAGGAGCCGCTGCTGCTGGCGCAAATTCGAAATTTGCGGAAGCGCATTCAAATCATCAAACACATGCAGACGTTGGGGGTGCTGAGCCTGATGTTTTGCGTGGCGAGCACAACGCTGATCTTCTTTGACCGTCAAACGGGCGGACAGATCACGTTTGGCGTCAGTTTGCTGCTGATGTTTGGCTCGCTGGCGCTGTCACTGGTGGAAATCCAGATGTCCGGCACGGCGTTGGATTTGCAGCTTCAGGATGTGAAATGCCGAGAGAAGTGAAACCTGCGGCTTGTCAGAGGGTCAACTCGCCGATCCGCTGCATGACCTCATCGGCAAGCGTCTGGTAAAGTTCTTTGCCGGTCTGGGAGTAACTAGCCAGATCTGGCTGCCAGAGATCTCCCACGACGAGCGTGATGCGGGCCGGGCGGAAAGTTTTGGCCCCACGCGGGTAGGCTTCGTGCGTGCCGAAGACGCGGACGGGAAGGACCGGTGCGCCACCTTTGGCGACGAAGAGACCGACCCCTGCCTCTGCGGGCTGAAGTTTGCCATCAAGGCTGCGGGTGCCTTCAGGAAACATGAGGACTTTCTTGCCAGCACGCAGAAGTCGGATCGTGGCCTTCAGGGAGGACGCGTCTGGCTTGTCGCGGTCGATGGGAATGGCCTGCCAACTGCGGAGCACTTTGCCGACGAGAGGATGGTCGAAGAGTGACTTGCGAGCGAAGTAGTGAATGGCCTCGTCAAATGCCTGGCCGACGAAGGGGGGATCAAGGAAACTGTCGTGGTTGCTGGCAATGAGGCCAGGACCAGCGAAGTTCATCTTCTCTTCTCCGATGATATGGAAATCGAACAGACCACGGGCGATCTCGTGGAACAGGCGTTTGCCGAGCCAGTAGCTGAAGTTCATTGGAGGGGGCGCGGTTCTCTGTTCGCAGTTCGCTTTCAGAGTTTGAGGGCCGCGATCACCTGCTCGACGGCCTGATCGAGAGTGATGTGGGAATTGTCGATGACAGTGGCTCCGGCGGGGATGACGAGAGGGCTGTTTTTTCGCTGTTTATCGAGCCGGTCGCGCTCAGCGATCTGGTCGGCATGGCCCTGAGCACCGCGGCGGCTGGCACGGACTTCCTCACTGGCATCGACGTAAATCTTGTGCGGGCTTTGCGGAAAGACGACAGAACCTATGTCACGGCCTTCCATGACAAGTGGCCCAAGAAGAACGAGGGCACGCTGGTCGGCAACAAGGCGCTCACGCACTTCGCTGACGCGTGCGATGAATGAAACGGCGCGGTTCACGGGATCGCTGTTGAGCTCAGCATCGGTGAGCGAGTGACCAGCAACGCAGACCTGGGTTTTGCCTTCCACCACGGGGGATTCGATGACAATGCCCGAAGCAGCGGAGCGCACGGCCTCGGCGTCCTGCGGATCAACACCAGCCTGGAGCACAGCCCAAGTCATGGCGCGGTACATGTTCCCGGTATTCACATAGGTGAAGCCAAGCTGTTGAGCAACGAGACGGGCAATGCTGCTTTTGCCTGAGGCGGCGGGACCGTCGATGGTGATGACAGGATGCGGATTGCTCATGAGTGCTTCTGACTGAGTTTTTCCGCCAGGGGCTGTGGAATGCCGGACATCACGGGAATGGGCGGCGCACCGGTGTCGCCAAGCAGAAACAAGTCGAGATGATGCTCAAAGCCAGGATAGGAGGTAGCGATGCATTCACTCCCCTCGATGGTGGTGGTGCCTTCGGCAAACATGCCGGCCACGAGGAAGGCCATGGCGATGCGGTGGTCGCCCCAGCAAGGCAGCGTGGCACCCTGCAACTTTGCACCACCCTCAATCTCCATGCCATCGGGATGCTCGGTGACGGTGACGCCCATGGCGCGAAGGTTCTGAGCCACGGCGGCGATGCGGTCTGTTTCCTTCACACGAAGCTCGGAGGCGTCGCGGATGAGGGTTTTCCCACGCGCCAAGGCTCCCGCGACGGCGAGGATGGGCAGTTCGTCGATGACGTTCGGAATTTCCGCCCCACCGATGACGGTGGCGTTCAAATCGCCACCCCGGACGGTGATGTTACCGCGTGGTTCGCCGTCGGAGTGCGTTTCGGAGTTGGTAACGAGCGCCCCCATGCGCAGCAGGACGTTGATGACGCCTGTCCGGGTGGGATTAAGGCCGACGTTTTTGAGCGTGATCTGCGCTCCTGGGGATGCCGCAGCGGCGACCATCCAGAACGCGGCGCTCGAGATGTCACCGGGCACAACGATGTCCGTCGCACGCGGCTCTTGGCCGCCATAGACACTGACGCAATCATCTTCGCGCAGCCATTTGATGCCAAAGTGAGTGAACAAACGCTCGGTGTGGTTCCGCGTGGCGACAGGCTCGACGACCGTGGTTTTTCCCTGGGCAAAAAGCCCCGCAAGCAAAATGGCACTCTTCACCTGGGCGCTGGCAACGGGTAGCTTGTAATAAATCGATTTCAGAGGGCCACCCTCGATGGTGAGAGGAGCGCAGATTTTCTCGCCCTGACCGCTGATCTTTGCCCCCATCAGTCCGAGGGGATCTGACACACGCTTCATCGGGCGGCGGGACAGTGATTCATCCCCGAAGAGCTCCGTTTTGAAGTTTTGCCCGGCTAAGATGCCGGAAAGAAGCCTGATAGTGGTGCCAGAATTGCCGCAATCAACGGGCTTCGTCGGTGCTTTGAGCCTCATGCCATTGCCAGTGATGGCGAGTTTGACCAGACCAATGCCCTCCACCTCCTCCAGTGGCTCCACCGTGGCACCAAGCGACGGCATGGCATGCACGGTGCAGAGGCAGTCCTCGCTAGGCAGGAAGCCGTCGATGATGGTGGTACCCTTCGCGAGTCCCGCGAACATCGCGGAGCGGTGGGAGATGCTTTTATCACCTGGAACGGTGATTTCGGCGGGGATGCTTTTGAGTTTCTTCGACTTGAGGCTGGCCATGATTCGTCAGACCGCCGGAAGGAGATCACGCAGGGCTTTGGCCTGGGCGAGGAAACGGCGGAGGGCTTCTTCGTCCATGCTCTGGAGCATTTCAAGAAGCTCTGTCATCCTGACGGAAGCATCCTGCAGCGCGGCCATGACCTCATCGCGATTGTGGAGGAAAATTCCCGCCCACATGGCCGGGTCACCGCCTGCGATGCGCGTCGTGTCGCGAAATCCGCCCGCAGAGCTGTCAAGCACGCCAGTGTCGTCATGCAATGCGGCTAGAGTCGTCAGCACGGCCATGGCATGCGGCAGATGGGAAATGCGGGCGACTGTGCGGTCATGCGCTAGCGGCGTCATCTCACGCACGCGGCAGCCCAGCTTGATCCAAAACGCACGCAACCGGTCATGGTCCTCCCGGCGCGTGTTTTCCGAAGGCGTAATCAGACAGGCGGACTGATGAAACAAATCCCCTCGCGCATGGGCCAGCCCAGTCCGCTGCGAGCCAGCCATTGGATGGCTACCGATGAAGCGTGCTTTTGTCCCGGCAAAAACCGGCTCCAGTTCTGCAACGACGCTGCCCTTCACGCTGCCCACGTCCGTGACAATCAAATCGTCTGCCAAATCACTAGTGGCCATCTGGCGGGCAACGACCAGCATGTGCTGAACCGGCATGCAAAGCACAGCTAGCGAAGCCCCGCGAATGCTATCCTCAACGCTGGTGCTGGCGATGACCGAGGGAAATTCACGCCGCACTTCTTCCACCGCCTCCTCCCGCCTGGCCCAAACGCGGACCTCGACTCCCGGCATGCGCTGCAAAATGGTCTTCACCAACGACCCACCGAGCAAACCTGGACTGAAAATGGCGATGGAACGTTCAGAAGACACAAATCAGAGGCTTGGATGAAAACAACGCCCACACTCAAATCCAGCAGCCAAAAGCGACGTGGATTTCATTTCGATGCGCCGCGTGCAACACACGCAGATCAAGGAACACGGAAAACTTTGCCAGTGTAAGGGCAGCGCGCCTTTTGACCGGACTGGAAGTCACGCACGTCGATGGCCTGCCCGTTCGGATCAAAGGGGCTTTTCACGAAACCAGGCTTGTTAGTAATGCGCGTGGCATACGGGATGTCAGCAGGCACTGGAGGTGGCGTCGTCGTGGCAGTAAGAGGCGGAGGAGTGCTCCCAGGCGGTGTGACAGTCACAGGAGGCGGCGCAGTCGTGGCCCCAGTGGTCGGAGGTAGAGTCACGGCATCACCGGTCACGGGTGCATTGGGATCGGGCGGCTGGATGGTGGCGGCCGCATCAGGGTCAATGGTTTCGGTTCCTTGAAAGTAGCTATTTTGCTCAGGCGGCACACCGTAACGCGGCGGGGCATCCAAAGAACGGCCACGCTGGCGCGGCGGTGGAGTCGGGCCGTAGCATGCGCTCAGGCTCGCGATGTGGGCGATCAGCAAAAAGGCCGGCAAGGAACGTTTCATGGGCGTTGTGTGGGGAAAATCAGGCGTTTACGCGCATGGGCATGAGCACATAAAGGAAATTCGTGCCGCTGCGCAGCACACCGGGGCTGATCTCATCAATCAGGTGCAAATGCACTTCGTCGGCGCTCAGATTGCGCAGCGGGGCCATGGAGAACTCAGGATTGAAGGCGATGGTGATCGACGCGCCCTTGTAATTGATGGCGAGCGTCTCACGCGCCTCGCCGATGTCCGGCGAGGAGGCCACAATCTCACAACTGCCGGGGGTGAAGATGAACTTGATGGAGTTCGACTTGTCCGTGGTGAGCAACGACACACGCGAAATGGCGCGGAGGAATGCCTCGCGCTCAAGCGGGATGCGCTCCTTGGAGTCGCCAGGGATGACCTGACGGTAGTTCGGGTAGTTGCCGTCGATCAGCTTGCTGACAAGCAGGCTGTTGCCGAGATCGAAGCCAACCTGCGAGCCGGTGACGCGGATAGAAACCTCACCCGTGTCTTCAAGCAGACGAGAGAGTTCGTTCACAGCCTTCGTGGGCACAATGATGTCGATCTCCTGGCTCTGGGGGAACTCCAGCTCCTGCTCCACCATGGCAAGACGGCGTCCGTCGGTGGCGACCATCGTAAGCGCGTTGTCTTTGAAGGAAAACAAGATGCCGTTGAGCACATAGCGGGTCTCATCGGTCGAGATGGCGTAGCTGGTCTTGCGAAGGCAGTCACGCAGCATCTGCTGCTCCATTTTGAACTCGCGCGCGTCGTCAAAACGCGGCAGCGCGGGGAATTCCTCGCTCGTTAGACCCAGAACCTTGAAATAACTGGGGCCGCTGCGGATGGAGGCAACGTTTTTCTCGTCCACCTTGAACTCGATCTCCTCGGCAGGCAGCTCACGCACGATGGTGGCAAGGCGGCGTGCTGGCAGAGTCGTGGCACCGGGCTCGTCCACCTCGGCGGGGACAGAACATGTCACCCCCACGTCAAGATCGGTGGTGGTGAGTTCCAGCACGCCATCCTTGGCCTTGAGCAGGACGTTGGAGAGAATGGCGAGTGTGGTGCGCGAACTGACCACATGCTGAACCTGGTTGATGGCGTCCAGGAAAGATTCCTTGCTGATGGTGAACTTCATAAAAAATGCCTGCTTGGGGGCGATTTGTTAACAAACCCCGATGAAACGGCAAGGATATTGAGCGGAAAAATCCGGGTGTCTAACTGCAATCTGGATTCCTTTGCCTCAATGCGGCCCCAATTTGCGCGGCATGGACTCAAAAGTGGCAGGGACCGGCACTCCAAAGACCTGTGGAATGGGCTGCCGCTGTGAAGAGGCCTTCAGCGCGAGGTGCTGGAAGAAATCATCAAACCGCAGACTGCATTGGAGGCGGCGTTGGCTGCTGTCCATCTTCGGGTTGACCTGGATGACTGCGTTGGTGAAGGGCGGCGTCGCTTTGATCGACTGAGCTCGTTTACGCGCCTCTTCGAGTGGCAATGACTTGTCTTTAATGATGAAGTCGAGCTTTTTGAGGTCTTCAAAAGTGACTGGGAACCAGAGTTTGCGCCAGATCTCAGGAGTCACGGTGACCGCCTGAATGTTCGTCCATCGTTTTTCGGTCGGCGTCGTTTGCTCCCAAAAGCCGACAATGAGTAGGAACGACTCATCAATCTCAAATTGTCTCAGGGCATCTCCCAGCCCGACCGGCGATCCATGCTTCGCCGCTTTGGGATTCACCGGTACACGACCGTGGTCAAGATTAGCAGTCGCTGGTATGTCCCACTTCTGCGTGTGGCTTTCCGGTTGGTAGCCTCCGAAAAAAGTCTCGCGCAGCCATTTTTCAAACAGCAGGCCATGACTCTGCACCTCACGAGCTGATGCGATGGATACTGGGAAAATACCGCCGCAAACTATCAAGATGATCAGAAGATGCTTCATGGCAGCGATCTAATCTACGATTGCGATGGTGGAGCATAGCGGGTTCGAACCGCTGACCTCCTGCATGCCATGCAGGCGCTCTACCAACTGAGCTAATGCCCCGGAATCAAAAAAACCGGCTCCCCTGTTCTGGGGAGCCGGAGACTAGCAAAGAGGTCTATTTTGACAAGTGCTTATTTCGACTTCTTCTTTGATTCACCAGCAGGCGGAGTCGCAGCAGCAGGTGTGGGAGCGGCTGCTGCAGCAGCCTGTGGCTTCGGCAGCTTGTCGTAGATTTTTTTGGCCTCGGCCTTGTCGGTATCAGCCATCTTGGCCTCAAGTTGGGTGATCACATTGGCGGTGACGTCGATGTCAGCCTGGTTACCACTGGCCTTGGCAAGGTCATCAGCCTGCTTGGCATAAGCCCAAGCGCGAGGAAACTCAGGGGTGCCTGGATTCACACCCACCGCATACAGGTTGGCGAGACGCAGCATCGCGAGAGCATTGCCCTGCTGAGCGGCGTCAGAATAATGACCAGCAGCAACCGTGCGGCTCTGCGGCACACCTGCACCCTGCTCATAAAGGATGCCGAGAGCGATCTGCGCAGGAGCAAAGCCCATGCTAGCGGCGCGCTGATACCAACCTGCGGCTGCCACCACGTCTTGGGTGACCCCCGTGCCGTTGGCATAAAGACCTGCCAGACGGTTCATCGCCTGCGGAATGCCAGCTGTGGAAGCCTTCATATGGAAAGCGAATGCCTTCTCAGCGTCTTTGTCCACCACGGTGCCAGTTTCGTAATACACACCCACGTTGAAGAACGCTTCGGCCAGATTGTTCTGGGCTGCGAGACGATAGAGATCAAGAGCGCTTTTCGGATTTGGCTGGATGAGGATGTTGTCCTTGTCGTCGCGCTTGCCCTTGGGATCTTTGATGATGCCAGTCTCAAAGGCATTGCCAAGACGGAAGAG
The DNA here is from genome assembly GCA_964201265.1 of Verrucomicrobiaceae bacterium. Lineage (GTDB taxonomy): Bacteria > Verrucomicrobiota > Verrucomicrobiia > Verrucomicrobiales > Verrucomicrobiaceae > Prosthecobacter. The sequence goes on along the minus strand of CAXNGR010000086.1, from coordinate 982 downwards.
AGCCTGGGGGTCGTTGCCGTTAGCAGCCTTGGTGTAGTATTCGAATGCCTTGGTGACATCCTGCTTCACATCAGCGCCCTCAGCACCGACACCATTTTCATAAATCTGTCCGAGGATGCGGTTGGCAGCGGCAAGACCTTTCTCAGCAGCGTCGTTGAACATTTTGAGGGCAGCAGCCACGTCTTTTTTGACCAGTTTTGGGCTTTCTTTGGTGTCTGGATCGCCATTGAGGAGACGAGCTCCATAAGTGCTGAGAGCCACCGCGTTGCCCTGCTTGCCGGCCTCGATCAGGTAGTCGAGAGCCTTCTGATGGTCCTGCTGGACGCCTTCCACGCCCGCAGAATACAACTGCGCTAGGCCAAGTGTGGCCTCGCCATCACCGACCTTGTTGCCTTTTTCGAGAAGCTCCTTGGCCTTGGCCACGCTTTTCTCGACAACGACGACACCTTTTTCTCCCTCGGTCACCCCTTGCAGGTGAAGCTGGGCCAACATGCGACGTGCGACTTTGTTGTCGGCAGTCTCGGCCTCTTTGATGAGATTGATGGCTTCCTTGACCGCCTCCGGGTTTTGCGCACCGGCCTGCATCAGCACCTGGGCGAGCTCCGCCTTCGCGAGCACCTGTCCCTGATCGGCAGCCTTGCGGAACAGCGCGGCGACCTCGTTGATGTTGGCACCGCTGAGCACGCCCCAGTGAGCCAGCGCATACGTCGCGTCTTTGTCTCCCTTTTGAACAAGCTCCCGCACCTTGGCGACGGCGTCGTTAAACGACTTGTTGATGTCAGCGTTGTTCGCGCCGGGACTTCCCGAAACTTTGTCCTGCTCGGCCTTCAGGCTCGTGAGAACGTCAACGAATTCCTTGGAGGCACCTGGCATTTCGGCAGTGTCGATGCCAGCGACCGCGACCATGGCCGCGAGTTTGAGTTTTATAGCTGTGAGTAACATAGTGGTTGTTAGTGGGAGGGGCGTTTGACCCGGCAATTCG
>CAXNGR010000085.1:0-9349 GCA_964201265.1 Verrucomicrobiaceae bacterium | reverse complement strand
GGGGGCCTCGGTGCGGGAGAACCAGATGCGCCAGACGAGGAAAGCCTTGGCCTCAATGTCTTTGGGATCATCCTGCACGAGGTTTTCGAGATCGCGGATGCAGTCGAGGCTGCGCTGCTTTTTATCGCGCTTGTCATCCTTGTAGAGCGTCTCCAGCATGCCAATCCATTGCTTCTCGCGGGCATTGGCCTTGTCTTTGAGCTTCACAGCCTTTTCCGTGAAGGCCTTGGCGCGCTTCTCGGTGTTCACGTTCGACATCGCCATGCCCCAGTAGGCCATGGCGCAGTCAGGATCGAGCGCGGCGACCTGACGGAAGCTGCGCTCGGCCTCGTAATACCAAAAGCCATGAAGCTGGCCGACACCCTGCGTGAAGAACTGCTGCGCCTCCGGCTTCTTCGTTCTGATGGGAAATTTCACCGCATCGCCACAGCCTGGAATGAGCACGGCGGCCTGACGCGGGCCTTCGTTGAAGGCCTCACCATGCGCGGAGTGGCCGGGAAGCTCGTCGGCATGGAGCGGCAAAGCGAGGCAGAGGAGGATGAGGGCAGGGCGCATAAGAAAAATGGGCCACATGGGAGGCATGTGGCCCGGGATGTTGAATCGCTGTAGAGCTATACGGCTTACTTGCCGTAACCTTGTTCCGGCTGGCCGTTTTCGTTGATGTGGCCGGTGGCCCAGAGGATGCCGCGGGTGATGAGGCTCAGGTAGCGCGCATCGGCGACGGTTTCAGTGTTGTGGCCGAGCGTGGTGCTGAAGACGCGGGTCTTGTTCGGGCCGTACTCGTTGGTCCAGGCGACGACTGCGGTGACTTCGGCCGCTTTGGCGTCGGGAGGCAGCGTTTCGCCTTTCTTGGCCTTCGGCGGGACGATTTGCACGCCGGAGGCCAGCGGCTTGCCGGTGAGGATCTGGATGTTGTTGTACAGCTCCTCGTTGATGGTGGTCCAGTCTTCAAGACCCTGCGTGATCGGGTGCGTCTTGTCGGTGAAGGAGATGGCGATGGGTTCTTTCGGGCCGTGGCCGGTGGATTGCAGGCCGATGAACTCATACCAGCCGGCATTATCGGCACCCGGCTTCACCGCTTCGCGGAAATTGCCCCAGCGGTAGCTGTGCATGGCGCAGTGGAGGTTCACGGCGGGCTTGCCGGCCTTGTGGGCGTCGAGAATGGCGTTCACGTAAGCCGGGTCGGTCACATCGGCGCTGCATTCGTCATGAACGATGATGTCGAAGTCCTTGGACCAATCCTTGGCTTGGTAGATTTCAAAGGTGGCCTTGGTGGTCTTGTCCGGGTTGTAGGCGACATCGACGATGGCGTTGAGGCGGGACTCGATGCCTTCTTTGAGCGCCAGGGTCTGCTTGTCGTACTCATGACAGCAGCCTCCGCCGACGATCAGGACGCGCAGCGGTTTGACGGCGTTGTCGGCGGCCTGGAGGAAAAAAAGACCACCGGCGAGTGCGAGGGTGGCGAGGGGCAGGAGTAGTTTCATGGTGGGAATGGCGAGATTTGGAAGGGGACTGAATGCAGCGTGTTTAGAACGGGGTGTCGAGGGGAAAATTGCGGCGTGCTTTGACAGCGCAAACTTCCGCAGCATGACTGCGGCGTGGGTGTTTTTTTGACCTTTGATGAATTGATGAACTGGGACGCGGGGCGCTTCACGCCGCCCGCACGGCTGGCTGTGATCGGCGATCCCATCGCGCACTCGCGCAGTCCTCAGATGCACAATCCGGCACTGCGAGCCTGCGGCATTGATGCGCAATACATTCGTGTGCAGGTGCCCGTGGGCCATGTGGCGCAGGCGTTCCGGCAGTTCGCGGCCTGCGGTTTCCTCGGCGTGAACATCACCATCCCGCACAAGTTTGAGGCGCTGGACGCGGTGGACGTGCTCGATCCGCTGGCGCGGCAGCTCGGCGCGGTGAACACGCTCGCGATTCGCGATGGCAAACTGCATGGCTACAACAGCGACGGCCCAGGCTTCCTGCGCAGCGTGAAGGAGGCGTTCGGAGCCGAGGTGAAGGATCTGCGTGTGCTCATTCTCGGTGCCGGTGGAGGCGCGGGGAGGGCGGTGGCGGTGCAATGCGCGCTGGAGGGCTGCCCGCAGCTCATTTTGGCAAACCGCAAGGCAGCGAAAGCCGAAACCCTGGCCGCTGAGGTGTCCAAGCTCTCGCCGCAGACGAAGGTGAAGGTCATTGCCTGGACGGATGAAGCCGTGGCGGCCGAGATGGCCGGGACCGATCTCCTGGTGAACGCCACCTCCCTGGGCATGAAGTCGGGTGATGCGAAACTGCTGCCGGCGGAGTCCGTGGCGGCCCGCCATCTCTGCTTTGACATGGTCTATCGTGCCGATGGCGAGACGCCCCTGCTGGCGGACGCAAAGCAAGCCGGTGCCAAGGTGGTGGACGGCCTCACACTGCTGCTGCACCAAGGCGCGATCTCCTTTGAGCACTGGTTTGGCCGCCCCGCGCCGCTGGAAGCAATGCGCGCGGGCTTGCGCGATGCGGTGATGGTGTGAATGATTCTAAACATCGCATGACCTCGTCGCGGCACTTCGCTCTCTGCTTTTTAGGCCCGATCTTCCTTGGGGCGCTGTACTGCGGCTTGGTCGTTTTGATCTGGGAATGGCTCGATGATCACCGCATTTCGCCCATGCTGGTCATGCTGGTCATGCTGGTCATGCTGGTGGGTAGCGTGGTGGGTAGCGTGGTGGTCGGCATGGCCACGCGTTGGTTCCTGCGAAACTTCGTGGCTGTGCAATGCCCGTTCTGCGCCGGGAAAGCCTACGAAATCCAGGGCCGTGGCAACCGCTTCATGTGCAGTGTCTGTGGCAAGGACCACTGAACTGCGCAGAGACGTGCGAGCTTATTTCCAAAACGTCTCCACCGCCTCCACGAGACCGGGGATGTTGTTCTCCTTGGCCTCGACATCGACCTTGAGGCCGCGCTCGGTGATGGCGGCGCTGGTGACGGGGCCGATGCTGGCGATCTTGATGCCTTCAGGCAGGGCGACTTTGAGATTGAGGAAGTGCTCGACCGTGGAAGCGCTGGTAAAGGTGATCATGTCGGCTCCCTCGGCCTTCAGGCGAGCGAGGGCTTCGAGATTGTCTTCGGTTTCGGAGACAGTGCGGTAGGCGATGGCCTCATCGACGATGGCACCCATGCCGGTGAGCTCGTTGGCGATGACTTCGCGCGTTTCCTCGGCGCGGACCCAGAGCACTTTGACGTTCTCCATGGCCTGGTGGTCCTTGAAGGCTTTGACGAGGCCTTCGGCGACGAAGTTCTTTTCGGGCATCAAATCAACCGCCAGGAAGCGTGCTTTGATCTTCTCCGCCGTGCCGGGGCCGATGCAGGCGATGCGGACGCCGCCGATGCAGCGGGCGTCGTTGAAGAGCTTGTCGAACATGGTGAAGAAGGCATCGACGCCGTTCGGGCTGGTGAAGATGATCCAGTCGTAGGTGTGGCAGTCGTTGACGAGTTCGCCGAAGGTTTTCTGATCGGTGGCGGGCTCGGTGCGGATGGTGGGCAGTTCGATGACATCGGCTCCGAGCTGCGAGAGTTTTTTGCTCAGCACTCCGGCCTGCTGTCGCGTGCGAGTGACGACGATCTTCTTGCCAAACAACGGGCGGTCTTCAAACCAGTTCAACTGCGGACGCTCGGTGACGACATCGCCGATGATGGCGACGGCAGGCGCTTTGAAGCCCGCAGCCTTCACTTTGGTGGCGATGTCTGCCAAGGTGCCGACAAGGGTCTGCTGATGGCTGTGCGTGGCCCAGCGCACGAGGGCGACAGGCGTCTCCGGCTTCGCGCCGTGCTTCAAGAACTGCTGGGTGATCTCGTCGATGCGCTCCACGCCCATGAGGAAGACCTTGGTGCCGTCTGCTTGCGCGAGTTTGGCATAATTGAGCGAGGTGTCGGGCTTCGTCGGATCTTCGTGGCCGGTGAAGATGGTGAGCTGGGACGCATGCGAGCGGTGCGTGACCGGAATGCCCGCATACGCCGGCCCCGCGATGGCGGAGGTGATACCAGGCACGATTTCAAACTTCACACCGGCTTCGTAAAGCTCAGCGGCTTCCTCCGCACCGCGTCCGAACAACACCGGATCGCCGCCCTTCAAGCGCGTGACCGTTTTGCCTTCCTTGGTGAGCTTGACGATGAGTTTGTTGATCTCTTCCTGCGGCAGCGTGTGATCGCCCGCCTTCTTGCCGACGTAGATGCGTTCGGTGCCGGGTTTGGCGTAGCGCAGGTGCTCGGGATTGCAGAGGTAGTCATAGACGAGCACGTCGGCGGCCTCGATGCATTCCTTGCCCTTGAGCGTGAGAAGTCCGGGATCGCCGGGACCGGCGCCGACGAGGTAACAAATGCCTGGGGTGGTTTTCTTGGAGGCCATGGTGGGAAAAGGGCGGCCAAGGTGTCGAAACCACGGCCCGCCGCAAGGATGGATGGCATTGTTTCCCTTTTGCCGACGAATCGTCAGCGCTCCATAGTCGGCCAATGCCTCCCATTCTTCTCCAGCTTCCCGCAGCCTGCGATCCTTCTTTACCCGTGCTGCTGGCGATTTCCGGCGGGCGTGACTCGGTGGCGCTGCTGCACCTGCTGCGGGAGGCGGGATTCACGAATCTGATCCTCTGCCACCTCAATCATGGCCTGCGTGGGGACGAATCAGACGGCGACGCGATGTTTGTGCAGAGGCTGGCGAAAAAACACGATCTGAAGTGCGAGATCGAGGCCGCGCATGTGGCGGCGCTGGCGCAGGAACGGAAGATTTCCGTCGAAACTGCTGCCCGCGAGGCACGGCATGCCTTTTTGCTGCGCATGGCTGAAAAACACGACACCTGGGTCGTCTTGCTGGCGCATCACGCGGAAGATCAGGCGGAGACGATTCTCGCCAATCTCTGCCGGGGCAGCGGTCTGGCCGGGCTGGCAGGCATGCACGCGGTGCAGCGGCTTGATTCGGGCCTGCATCTTGTGCGCCCGCTGCTGCAAGTTCGCCGCAGCGAGATCGACGCCTACCTCAAATCAAAGCGCTTCAAATTCCGCGAGGATTCGAGCAATGCTTCGCCGAAACACCGTCGTAATCGTCTGCGCCATGAGGCATTGCCGCTTTTGAACGACATCTTCGCCCGTGACGTGGTGCCGCAGATCGTGCGACTCGGTGCGTTGGCTGAGCAGGATGACGATGGCTTGCAGCGTCAGGCTTTTGCGTTTCTGAGCGCTGACGGGCGTCTGAATGAAGACCATTCACTGCCGATCACCCCGGATCTGCTGGCGCTGCATCCGGCAGTGCTCTCACGCGTGTTTGCGCTGTGGCTTCGCGAGGTGCTGGAGCTGCCAGGCATCGAGCATGACAACCTGGAAGCCGCCATGGCGATGCTGGCTCCGGATGGAGTCGCAAAGATCAATCTGCCGCAAGATCGTCACCTTCGCCGCAAAGCGAAGCGGCTGTGGGTGGAGTGATGCGGAAAGTAGTCCAGAGCTTCAGCTCTCTCTCTGGAAGGCTCACGGTTCACCCAGAGCGAGCTAAAGCTCTTGACTACTTTCAGCCTTCCAGCGTGTGGATGAACAACCCGCTGCGCAGCTTCGGCTCGAACCAAGTGCTCTTCGGCGGCATGATCTGGCCGACGTCGGAGATCGCCATGAGCTGATCGACGGTGGTGGGGAACATCGAGAACGCGACGCTGAAGTCGCGGCTGTTCACGAGTTTTTCGAGTTCCGCCGTGCCGCGGATGCCGCCGATGAAGTCGATGCGCTTGCTGGTGCGTGGGTCGTCAATGCCGAGCAGCGGTTTGAGCAGCCGGTCTTGCAGGATGCTCACGTCGAGCTGGTCGATGGGGCTGGCGTCCTTGGCGGGTTCCCAGTTCAACTCATACCACTGGTCCTTCAGATACATGCAGCACTGGCCGGGCTTGGTCGGTGATTTGAGCGTGGTAGGCTTCAGTGTGAAGATTTCGCCGACCTTCTTGAGGAACTCCTCGCGGTCGTTGCAGTTCAGATCCTTCACCGCCCGGTTGTAGGGCAGGATTTTCAGATCGTTGCCGGGGAACAGCACGCTGAGGAACCAATTGTAGTTCTCGCTGCCGTCGTGGTTCGGATTGGCCTCGCGGCGCAGCTTGCTCACGCGGAAGGCGCTGGCGGCGCGGTGATGACCGTCGGCGACGTAGGCAAAGGGCACTTGGCTTTCAAACAGGCCGGTCAAAGAGACGCACAGGCCAAGCGAGAGACGCCAGACCTGATGACGGACGTTGTCGGGAGCGGTGATGTCGTAGATCGGCTTTTCACTCTTCGTGAAGCCGTCGATCAAGGCGCTGATGCCCGGACGCTGGCGGTAAGTGAGGACAATGGGGCCGGTGTTCGCGTTCAGCGAGTCCACGAGGTTCGTGCGGTCGTCTTCCTTGTCCTGGCGTGTCTTCTCGTGCTTCTTGATGATGTCCTTCTCGTAATCCTCCGTGTGGCAGACGGTGACGAGGCCGGTCTGGCTGTGGCCTGCGACGGTCTGACGATACAGATACATCGTGGGCTTTGCCTCACGCGTCAGCACGCCTTCTTTCTGCATGCGCTCAAAGCTTTCACGGGCCTTGGCATACACGGGGGCGGAATAAGGGTCGATCTCGGGATCGAGGTCGATTTCAGCGCGGTCCACATGCAGCAGGCTGTTGGGCTTGCCTTTGGCAAGAGCGGCGGCCTCCTCACGGTTGACGACATCGTACGGAACGGCGGCGACTTCGGGGGCGAACTTGGGGGCGGGGACGAGACCTTTGAATGTGCGAATGCGCATGATTCGAGATAAAACGCGGGGGTGGCTTGTCAATCCGCACTCTTGGGCTGAGCCGCCTCAAAGCTCTCCCGCGCCACTTTTCGCGCGGCGGAGACGATGTGGGTGCAGGCCTCAATGCAGAGCAGGGGGATGGCGTTCGATTCGTGATTCGGCTGCGTTTTGGACGCAGCTTCGTTGGCCATCGGCTGCGAGGCCGTTAGTGGCCACAGAATGCGGCGCATGCATTTCGTGTTTGCGCAGCATTTGCCGATCATGGCATGCGCCTGGTCATCGGTGATGTTGTTGGCGAAGCGATACATGCCGGTCTGACGGCCGAGCATCTCGCGCAGCGGCACCGAGACCAGCTTCTCCTGCTCCAAGGCAAGCGCCATGCCGAGCGCGGCAGGATAGAAGAAGTCGAGGGCCAGACGTAGCTCGTCGAGCGTGGCGAGATCAAGCCGCCAGCCGCGAGTCAACGTGGGCGCGGAGTGCAGCGGACGAAACGCGCCACTGGCGTCATTGCGGGCGATGAACAAGGCGTCATGTGCTGCGTGGTGGACCTGCAGGCCATCGTTGCCGCGATCCGCGATGTGACAGAGCGAAAAACTGCCATCAGGGTTCGTGGTGATGGCGATTTCACCGATGGAGTCACGACCCGAGGCAAGCCACGCGGCCAGAGTGTCATTCAACGGCGAAGTGCGAACCGCGAACGGCGAACTGATCCCGTGTTTTTTGTCAAAATCATTCACTTGGTCCAGAATCACGTCCGCCATGAGTGGCTCGGTCCCGATGGCTCCGCTGTAGTAGAGCAGCCGACCCTGGAGTTGGTGCGGATTGTGATGGAAGACGCCGCTTTCACTCAGGGCGGCACCGATTTCCTCGCGCATGCCGAGCAGCACAGGGATGTCCTGGAAGCTGTGCAGGCCGTCGGCGATGAAGAACGGGACGATGACCACATCAGGCGAGGTGGTCAGTTTAGCCCATTCGGCGACGAAGGGTGCCTCCTCCATGTAGGTGTCAATGACCTCGGCAAATCCATGATGGCCGTCGCGGATGAGAGAAACTTGGTCCTGAATGGCCTTGGTGGAGTTTTCGTTCAGGCTGGTGCCGTGACCGACGATAACGAGGCTGGTGCGGTCACGCGGCACGCCGGGGGCGACCTCATCTGCACGCTGCAAAATAAGACGCGTCATGTTCGGGTGGATGCCGACGGGATCGCAGTAATAAATCGTTTTGCCATCGCGGTGAGTGACCGGACCGTCGAGCCGCAATTCACGCGGCAGCACCTGCTGGCAGAAGTAGCCTTCGCTGATGAAGTTAGGCACGACGTAGATGACATCACTGTCCACCATTTCGTAAACCTCGCGCATGTTCGGTTCCTCTTTCCAGAAGCAGCAGGCCACTTCGCGGAAAATGCCACGTCGGCGGATGGCGTCGGCGTGCAGGTGTGTCGGGGCGCTGGAGTCCGGGTTTGTGGTGGAACCGTGACCGATGATGATAAGGGCGGCGTGGGAATACGATGCGGAGGGCACAGGGAGGAGGGCAAAGAGTAAAGAAAGGAAACGTTGCTACGTCAGCCGTGGCGGAAGCGGATGTCGCGGATCTTGGCGTCGGGCAGTTTGGCTTGTAGGCGCTTGAGGATTTTGCCTTTTTCGAGCATCAGCGCGTGATGGGCGGTGGGCTGCATGAGGCGCACGGTCAGAATGCCGCGCTCGATGGAGTCCGGGCGCGATAGTTTGAACAAGAAAAGGCCAACGATCTCCTCCCAAGCCTCAAGCACATCCTCCAGCTTCACACGGTTCGCCAAACCGCACTGAGCGACGATTTTTGGGGCCAGATCGGCCACGCTGAGTGTGGGCAGGTCCATCAGCGGGCCGTCCGCGACCCCACGCCACGCCGCCACGAGCCGGTGGCGCAAAATCTGGTAGGGCGTGGGTTTGCGATCGCTCATGAACCGCAGGCTAGCCGGTAATATGCCGGTGCTGAAATACAAAATGGCTTTTTAACGCGCCCATCTTCGCTTGGCGAAGTGGTACCCCCGGTAGGATTCGAACCTACGACAAATTGATTAAGAGTCAACTGCTCTACCAACTGAGCTACGGAGGCATTCGCTGTCACTTGAATGACAGGGTCGGTGAAGGGCGCGAGTAATAGCCGTCCCAGCCCATCGTGCACGCGCGTTTTGCCTCTCACGGTGAAACTTTCAGACGCAGGGGCATAAACTTTGCCACTTCCTGCGCTTTCATGCAGGGCCGACAGGAGGGCGGCTTCCGTTCTGAAAATTGCATGCCGTCTTTCCAGCCCTGTGGTAACACCGGTGCATGCGTTTTTGGGCTTTCATCTTTCTTGTTTCAATTTATCTCGCCAGCGCCGCCGACTTGCCATTGAGCGTCACGATTTCGGGTGAGTTCGGGCCTTACACGAAGGAACGCTGGAAGGCTGACTGGCCGGGCTGCGTGTTTGAAGGCGGGATCAAGGAAGGGCGCGTCATGGTGACGGAGGGCCAAAGGCTGCGCGTGAACTTCGCTATCGGCAAGATCGGCCCTGAGGAGGGCGGCGCGGGGTGGCGCATGCCTTTTGGAAAGCATGAGACGGCAGAGATGAGCT
>CAXNGR010000084.1:0-9379 GCA_964201265.1 Verrucomicrobiaceae bacterium | reverse complement strand
ACGAGGCCGACCTGCTCCTCATCGCCCCCGCTACGGCAAACATCCTCGCCAGCATGGCCCACGGCTTCGCCAACGACGCTCTCACCGCCATCGCGCTCGCCACTCGTGCGCCGATTTTGATCGCCCCGGCCATGAACGGCAAGATGTGGCAGCATCCCGCTACCCTGAAGAACGTCGAAACCCTGCGCGGTTACGGCGCGCAGTTCGTTGAACCCGCCGAAGGCATGCTCGCTTGCGGTTATGAAGGCGTTGGAAGGCTAGCGGAAGTCGAAACGATCCTCCAAGCCGTCAAATCGGTGCTTAGCACGAAAAAGTAATCTGAATGTGGGAACACGGGCATGAATCACGAACTGCTTACTCCCATTGGGACCCTTGGCTGGTTTGCCATGCTGGCGATCGAGCACTCACCCCGTATGGATTGTTGGTCTATTGGATGATCAAGACGCTCATCTGGGACACGAAAGATTGATTTATGACCGCACAACGCTCCCCCCTCTGGAAATGGTATCTCTGCGGCTTGCTGCTGCTGGCGACGACGATCAATTACATGGACCGGCAGACGCTGGCGAACGCGGCGGTGCGGGTGACGAAGGAGTTTCATCTCTCGCAGGAGCAGTATGGGGATCTGGAGCTGGCGTTTGGGTGGGCGTTTGCGGTGGGATCGCTGGTGTTTGGGTTTTTGGCGGATCGGTTTCGTGTTTACTGGCTGTATCCGATTGTTTTGAGCGGGTGGTCGTTGATGGGGATCGCCTCGGCGCACACGGATGGCTACTGGCCGCTGCGGACGTGTCGTGTGTTGCTGGGGTTTTTTGAGGCGGGGCATTGGCCGTGCGCACTGAAGACGACGTTTGCGTTGCTTGACCCGAAGGATCGCACCATGGGCAACAGTGTGCTGCAAAGCGGCGCGTCCATCGGCGCGGTAGTGACGCCGCCGATGATGATCTGGCTGATGACAGACGACCTCAGGAGCTGGCGCTTCGCCTTTGAGGTCATCGGCGGCATTGGTTTGCTCTGGGTGGTGGTTTGGTTCCTTTCGATCCGCAAAACGGAGCTGGATGTGGTGGTGCCGGATGATCCATACAAGCGTGAAGGCATGTGGGACATCCTGCTGGGCCGTAGGTTCTGGGCGCTGGCGGCGCTGATCTTCGGGGCGCAGACATGCTGGCATCTGTTCCGAGTGTGGCTGCCAAAGTTCATGCAGGAAGGACGTGGTTATTCGGAGACAGAGGCGCTGACGTTCAATTCGGCCTACTACATCGGCACAGACATCGGTTGTATTGCCGCTGGATTCATCTCGCTATGGCTGGCGCGACGATTTGCCATCTCGGCGCATGGCGCGCGCCGCTGGGTCTATGCGGGAGCGTGCGTGATGACGTCGTTCAGCGTGCTGCTGCTGTGGCTGCCGAAAGGCTGGCCGCTGATGGGAGCGATCCTCGTCGTAGGTGCCGGTGCGCTGGCCTTGTTTCCTTGTTACTACAGTTTTGTGCAGGAGCTTTCGGACCGGCATGTGGGACGCCTCACGGGTTTGCTCAGCACCTGGGTGTGGGCGGTGTCGTCGCCGATGCACAAGCTCTTTGGGCGGATGGTGGATGAGACGAAATCGTTCGACTTGGGCATGGCAATGGCCGGTCTGGCCCCTTGGCTCGGTGTGATCGCGATGAAGTTGCTGTGGGATAGAAAAGCGCAGTAAAGGGGCGCTTCATCGCGTTGAAAACGCATGACTCGGCCTCCCCTTCTTCTACTCGCCCTTGCTGCCACGCTTCGCGCCGCGGAACCCTACGAACTGCAGCTCGAAACCGTCACGCGCGGCTATGATGGCAAGACCTGCTGGGTGCATCCACGCGCGGGTGCGATTCCTGGCCCAACTCCACAGGTGGTGATGACTCTGCAAAAGCTGCTGATCACTGGCAGCGATGTGTTTTACGCCCTCAACCACGTCAGCAGCAGCGACTTCGGCCAGACGTGGACCAAGCCGGTCGAGCACGGTGAAACGCTGGGACGTCGTGAAGAACCTGGCGGTGTGATCGTGGGCGCGTGTGATTTCACGCCGAAGTGGCATGCGAAAACCAGCAAGCTGCTCGGCATCGGGCACACGGTGCGCTACCAGGGAGACAAGGTGATCCATGATCGGCCACGCGAGACCTGCTTCTCAGTCTATGACCCGGCAACCACCACCTGGATGCCTTGGCAGATGCTGGAGATGCCGAAGGAGGCGAAATTTTTCAGCGCAGGCGCTGGCAGCGTGCAGCGCTTTGATTTGGAGAACGGCGACATCCTGCTGCCGATCTACTTCAAGGCGGAGGGAGACAAGTTTTACCGCGTGACGGTGCTACGTTGCAGTTTCGACGGCAGTACGCTGCGTTACATTGAGCAAGGCAACGAGTTGACGCTCGAATCCGGGCGTGGCGTGTATGAACCGTCGCTGATTCGCTGTGCTGGTAAGTTTTACCTGACGCTGCGCAACGACACCGCCGGCTACGTCAGCGTGAGCGATGACGGCCTGCATTTCTCCGAGCCGAAGAAATGGTGCTGGACCGACGGCAGCGACCTGGGGAACTACAACACGCAGCAGCATTGGGTGACGCACAAAGATCACCTTTACCTCGTCTATACCCGCAGAGGCGCGAACAACGACCATGTGTTCCGCCATCGTGCCCCGTTGTTCATGGCGGAGGTGGATCAGGCCACCCTGACGGTGAAACGCGACACGGAGCGCATTCTCGTGCCTGAGCGCGGCGCACGGCTCGGCAACTTCGCCGTGTGCGAGGTGAGTGAGAACGAAACCTGGGTTACTGTGGCCGAATGGATGCAGAAGAACGGGCCGGACATCGTCATCAAGCCCGACAACAAGCTTGGCGCGGACAACAGCGTCTATGCCGCGCGCCTTTTATGGAAGGACGCCAAATAGTGAGGTGACTTCGGCAGAACTTGTTGTCGATGACGGACGTTTCTACGCCAAGCGGACAGCTAGGCTTCGCGCTGCGGCCTGACATGGCTGACAGCAAGCCCACTTAGCTGGGGCCCCTTTATAAGGACGCCCCCAGATCAATCGCCTCGGTGCAATGCAGGTGACGGTCCGGTTTTGAGGAGGCGAACTCAACTGCACGGACAGGCCATCACGGCAGAGTCTCGCATTAAAACCCAACCGCTCTCCCAAGCTGCTGTAGCCAGACCACTGCTACAGCAACAAATCCTTCACCACATGCCCGTGGATGTCCGTGAGGCGGTAATCGCGACCTTGGAAGCGATACGTTAAGCGTTCGTGATCAAAACCGAGCAGGTGCATCACCGTCGCCTGGAAGTCGTGCACGTGGACTTTGTTCTCCGCGATGCTGAAACCGAGCTCATCGGTGCCGCCGTAGTCGAATCCGGCCTTCACGCCACCGCCGGCCATGAAGAGCGTGTAGCAGTCCGGGTAGTGATCGCGGCCCAGCACCTTGCTGGCGGCCGTGCGGCCCTCGCGGAAGGGCGTGCGACCAAATTCGCCGCCCCAGATGACGAGCGTGTCATCGAGCAGACCACGCTGCTTGAGGTCTTTGATCAAGGCGGCCACCGGCTTGTCCGTGGCGGCCATTTTGCTCGTTAGGCCGGTGGTGATGCCGTTGCCTTCACCCGTGCCGTGGAAGTCCCAGCCCCAGTCGAAAAGATTCACAAAACGCACACCTTTTTCGACCAGACGACGCGCCAGCAGGCAGTTGTTCGCAAAGCTCGCCTCGCCCGGCTTCGCGCCATAGGCTTCGAGCACGTTTGGCGGCTCCTTCGAGATGTCCATCACCTCCGGCACACTCGTCTGCATGCGATACGCCAGCTCATACTGGGCGATGCGTGTGACCGTCTCCGGATGGCCGAATTCCGCCACTTGCTGCTGATTCAGCGCTTGCAGTGTGTCGAGCGTCTTGCGGCGCATCTCGCGGTTCATGCCCGCCGGATCGCTCACGAACAAAACGGGATCGCCCTTGCTCCGGCACTGCACGCCTTGATACACGCTCGGGATGAAACCACTGCCCCAGCAGCCCTGCCCGCCGCTTGGCTGCGTGCCGCTGGAGATGAGGCTCACAAAGCCCGGCAAATCCTGATTCTCCGTGCCCAGGCCATACGTCGCCCAAGAGCCCATCGAAGGCCTGCCTTGCCGTGCATGCCCGGTGAACAGCAGCAACTCCGCCGGCGCATGATTGAACTGGTCCGTCGTCATCGACCGCACCATGCACATCTCGTCCGCGATCGTGTGAAAGTTCGGACACGCATCGCTCATCCACATCCCCGCCTTGCCATGCCGTGCGAAGGTGCGCGGCGTGCCCATCAGCTTCGGCACGCCCGTGGTGAAGGCAAAGCGACGCCCTTTGAGAATCGAATCCGGGCAATCCTGCCCGCTGCGCTTCACCAGCTCCGGTTTGTAATCAAACAGATCGAGATGCGGCGGCGCCCCGCTCATGTGCAGATAGATCACTCGCTTCGCCTTCGCCGCATGGTGCGTCTTGCGCGGCAGCATTGGATTCGACGATTGCGGTGCCGCAACGGCCTCCTGCTGCATCGCATGCATCGCGATGGCCCCGAGGCTGAACTGCCCCGTCGCCCCGAGAAACTGTCGGCGCGTGGTGAACTGGAGTTGGTCGTGGAGGATGGGGTTCATGGGGAAATTTGCCTTTGAGGTCACAAATTGTGACCTCAAGTTTGGCGGGTGTTCAGGGATGGAATCCGATCTGTTTGCGTGGTGCCGACGGAGGCGGAGCCAGGAGCGGCATCAGCTTCTTGTAAATGTCGCGAAGGGAAGCGTCGTGGATGAGCAGCGTGTTGTCGATCTCGGCCAGACGCTTGAGTATCGAGGCATTCGCGGCGATTTGCTCACGGATTTCGATGAAGGCCCGGATGACATAGACGCTCATCGAGATGGCGCGGTCACTGTTCAGCACCGAGGCCGCCATGAGGGCACCATGCTCGGTAAAGACGCGGGGCGGTTTGCGACGACCGCCGCGCCCCTCCGGCTTTGATATCACAGATTGTGATATCAAAAGTAGAAACTCCTCGCGACTGACGACGAAGGAGAAATCTTCAGGGAATCTTTTCAGGTTACGTTTGATCGCCTGATTGAACGCCATCGTCGTGACGCCATACAGCGCCGCCAGATCGGAATCCAGCACGACACGCTGGCCGCGCACGGTGTGAATGGGGATGTCGATGGATTTTTTGGCGGCCATGGCTTGGAATTGAATCACCTCCGCATCAAAAACTCATCCAAATTCATGACCACATTCGCCACGGCCGTCCAGGCGGCGAGTTCGACGACCTCAGCGCCAGCTTCCAAAGGTCCGAGCGGCTCGGTGGCCATCTTCGTCGCAGCGGCGGTGTCCTTTTGATACGTCGCGAGGCTTTCCGCATGAAGCTGCGTCAAGGCGGTCAATTCAGTCGCCGTCGGCTCACGCGAGAGACAGAGGCGGAACAGCAGCGAAAGCCTGTCCTTCACGTCTTTTCGGTCCTTTCCGTCCTTCAAAACGATCCGCCGGGCCATCGCCTGATGCGTTTCGATGAAGACGGGGTCATTTAGCGTCACGAAGGCCTGCAGCGGCGTGTTCGTGCGGCTGCGGCGAATCATGCAGACCTCGCGGTTGCCAGCGTCGAACGTCGTGAAGCTCGCATACGGTGAGTTGCGGCGCACCTCAGTATAAAGGCTGCGACGATGCCCGTCCTCACCCTTGCTGACCTCCCAGTCGTTGCTTCGACCAAACGCGGTGCTCAGACCGAGATTCGGCGTCATCGGCCGCACCGGCACGCCATACATCTTCTCCGAAAGCAACCCGCTCACCGCGAGCGCTTGGTCGCGCAGCAGCTCGCCTGTCGGACGGAAACGCGGCCCGCGAGCGAGCAGGCGGTTGTCGGGATCACGTTCGTTAAGTTCAGGCGTCGATTTGGAACTTTGCTGATACGCCTGGCTCGTCAGCATCAGCTTCAGCAGGTGCTTGATGTCCCAGCCACTATCCATCAGCTCCGCAGCGAGCCAGTCGAGCAATTCGGGATGAAACGGCAGATCGCCCTGGCTGCCAAACTCCTCGCTGCTGCGCACGATGCCGGTGCCGAAGATGCTTTCCCAAAGGCGATTCACCGTCACGCGGGCCGTGAGCGGGTTATCGCGACTCACGAGCCATTTCGCCATCGTGAGGCGATTGCGCGGCGCATTCGCGGGCAGAGGATTGAAAACAGCAGGCGTGGCCTCATTCACCTCATCGCCGAGCGACTGCCAGTTGCCGCGAAGCTGCACTTTCGTCACGCGACGCTGCTTCGGATCGAGATCGCGCATGATCGGCACCGTCACCGGCTTCATCGCGGCGAGTTCCTTGTTCGCCGCGGCGAGCCGCGTGCGCTCGGCGGCAGATTCCTTCGCGATGTTTCGCACATAATAATCCGCGACGACTTGCTGCTGCTCCGGCGTGCGTTTCGGCTGCGCCAGCGCGGCGATGACATTCGCGGGAATCTTCGCCGCCTGCTGCACGCGGGCATCGCCGGTGAAACTGAGGCGGAAATTGCCGAGCGTGTGCTGCTTGAACTCGCTCTTCTGCTCCAAAGTCACCCGCAGCTTCGCGCCTGCGGCCACAGCGATGGGTGAGTTCGTCAAAAGCGTCAGCGTGTGCGGCTTTTCGGCCGCGCCACCGACCGCCCAGCCTTTGCTTTTGGCTTCGAGGAACTTCGTGGCCTCAAAACCGCTCTGCGAGTAATCCGCGAGCGCCGTCGTGAAGCTCAGCGGCACTGGTCCGCTCACCGCGAAGGCTTTTTCCTTCACCGGCGCAGGCGTGAGATCGCTCTTCCAGACGATCTGCCGCTTATCATCTAGCAAAACGACGCGAAAGCCTTCCAATCGCGTGTGAACGTTGCCATCAGTGCGGTTCCACACCACCACGCGATCCACCGGCTTCGCGGCCTTCAGATCGACTTCCCACCACGGATTGTCGTCGTTCCCGCTCGTGTGCGACACGCTGCCCTTTTTGTAGTCGCCGTCCGTGTTGCCATCGTTCGCACGTTTCGCCGCAGCGTCCTGATACTGGCTGCTGTGACTCGCCACGCCCTTCGGCGCGAGGTTCTCCGCAGCACTGAAAACCTGCACCTCAGCCAGTTGCAGCATCTTTTTAGCTCCCGGCAGCTCCACGCGAACAAAACGAGCCTGCGGAGCCGCCTTCGCATCCGGCGGCACCACCTCGGCCTTCAGGCTGGTGAGCACAATATTGCCGAAACCGGCCTGCGGAGCCGTTTCGAGCCGCAAGGCGCTCAGTTTGTCGCCCGTGAGCGGCAACTCGACCGTGTAACTCGCCGTGTCCTTGTTCTTCGCGATGATCACGCGACCATCGTTTTCGATCTTCGCGTCGCTTTCGCTCACTTTGGCCGGCTTCGGGCTCTGCCAGCCCAAATCCCGCGCAAAGCCGCGATCCCACGCGTCGAACCCCGCGAGCCATTTCGCGTCCGGTTTGGTGAATTGCGACTCCAGCGCCGCGATCTCGGCTTTCAGCGTCTCGCGTTGCTTTTTCGTCTCTGGCGTGTCAAAGCTGTGCAGCGGCACCTCGTCCTTCTTGTCGCTGTCGGCGCTTTGATTGAGGAAGGCGTAGAACTGAAAGTACTCATTGATCGTGAGCGGATCGTATTTGTGCGTGTGGCACTGCGCACAGGCCATCGTGGTGCCCATCCACACCGCGAAGGTCGTGTTCACGCGGTCGATGATCGCCGCGTTGCGGAATTCCTCGTCGTCCGTGCCGCCTTCGTTTTGCGTCATCGTGTTCCGATGAAACGCCGTCGCGATGAACTGGTCGTCTGTGGGGTTTGGCAGTAAATCGCCCGCGTTCTGCTCGATGGTGAACTGATCGAACGGCATGTTCGCGTTCAAAGCGCGGATCACCCAGTCGCGGTAGGCCCAAATCTCCCTCGGCTGGTCACTCGGATAGCCGCTGCTGTCCGCGTAGCGAGCGAGATCCAGCCATTGGCGTGCCCAGTGCTCGCCGTAGCTGGGTTTGGCGAGGTAATGAGAGACCATTTCGTCATAAGTGCTCAGTGCTGAGTGCTCACTGCTCAGTTTCGGGAGGAAGCGGTCGAACTCTTCGAGAGTCGGTGGCAGTCCGGTGAGGTCGAGGGCGACGCGACGCATCAAAGTGGCTGCATCTGCCTTCGGCGAGAACTTCAGGCCCTCTTTGGCCAGTCGTTGGGCCAGAAAAGCATCCACCGGGTTCACTTTCCCCGACTGAGCACTGAGCACTGACAACTGAGCACTTGGAACGGCCGGCCTCACCACCTTCTCATAACTCCAGTGCTTCCCCCACTTCGCGCCTTGTTTGATCCACTCTTTTAATAGAGCGACCTGCGTGGGCGAGATCGTCTTGTGCTGCTTCGGCGGCGGCATGACCTCATCGGGATCGGTGGTGACGATGCGCTGGATGAGGGCGCTTTTTTCGGGATCGCCCGGGACGACGGCAATGACGCCGTCGTTGCTTTTCTTGGCGCTGGTTTCGTCATCGAGACGGAGGTCCGCTTCGCGTTTTTTGTCGTCGGGACCATGGCAGAAGAAGCAGTTCTCGCTCAGGATCGGGCGGATCTGCTTGGAAAAGTCGATGGACTCCGCGAGGGCGGTGCTGGCGAGGCTAAGGGCGATGAGAGGGCGAATCACTCAGGTGATACGTCAGACAAGGTCCGTTCTTGATCGCGGGCAGGATTCTTCATTCACATGATAGTCACACGCAGACTTCGTCGAGGGCGGCCAGCCTGGATTATGGGGTGCCATCCAGCCGGTATTGGAGTTCGCTGTCGTTCAGCGCGAGGAAGCGCATGGCTCCGTTGATGTCGGGTTCGGCCAGGTTCGACAATTTGAATAACCGGCCTTTGAAGGCACCCTGACTTGGAGTACACCCCGTGCGGAGATTGTTGATGGTGGCTCGTTCGTCTCCGGGCACCAGAAACTGGGCACCTGCGGCGCTGGCGATGGCGGCCGTGCTGGCGATTTCCTGAGCGTTGCGCTTGTCTTTTTGATCCACCGCGCCCTGCCGAGCACCGCCAAAGGCACCGATGGAGATGGACGCCAGGATGCCCATGATGGCTATGACGGTCAGCATCTCGACCAAGCTGAACCCGCGCCGGGTTCGGCCTGATGAAGTGCTAAGGCTTTTCATTCCATTTGGCATGGCTAACTGATTATTTACAATAATTACAGTAATTTTACAAGTGCCTTTTTACGGCGTGCCTCCTGCGAGGCTCTCAAACCGGGTTCTTCCAGCATCAAAAAGCGGCCATCTTGGGACTTTCGAGTGGCTGGGCCTATTCTTAGGCGGAGGAAGACGTGAGCCTCTCCAGTCGCGCAAACGCTTTGACCCCTCAACCGCCCCCGCTACCATCCGCGCCCTCTTTCCCATGT
>CAXNGR010000083.1:0-9383 GCA_964201265.1 Verrucomicrobiaceae bacterium | reverse complement strand
CTGCCGCAATCCCACCTGCAAGAGCTGCTGCTGGAAAACGTCCCGGTGGAAACGATCATGGGCACGCGTTTTCGGGTCGAGGATGCGGATCACACACGGCGTTACCCGTTTTCGATTCCGGCGGTCAACGCCAAGGCTGAGCAGCCCGTCACGGTACATCTTCTGCCACCTTCGCGGATCGTGGAAAAAACGCGTTACGAGGCGGTGCCGCTGCAGATGTGGCGGTTCAACCCTGAACGGCATCCGAACATCCTGCGCTCGCTGAGCTTGTGGGAAAGTCCTGACTGGACGTTCTTGACTGAGGAGCGTGAGCCGGGTTTTGCCCTCAGTCGCCTGATGGCGGAGCGTCTTACCTTGAATCCTGCCGAGGTGCTGGTGTTGATGAGGCAGATTCGCGCCGGTCTTGACCAAGCGGTGGAGTGCGGCGTGCAACGTGTGGACTTGCATCCTTCCAATATCCTGCTGCGTGTGGGAAAAAACGGCCCGCTGCTGGCGCGTGAGTTGGAGCGTCTGATGCAGAAGCGTTTGGATGCTTGGCCTGCATTTGTGGTGAAACTGCGACCACACATGACGATGCGTAGCCTTTATGAGCCGCTGCTGGTGGACACCGACATCGCGGACACGCCTCAGGAGGAGCATTTGCTGGATCGTGATTTCCGGCATCGGTCGTTTGTCACTCTCGCGGCTTATTTGCTGACGGGGGAGCGGCTAGGCGGTGGTGCGCCGCAGTTTGCCGAGTCTGTGCCGGAGGCTGCGGCCACTTATGTGCGTGAGTGCATGGAATTGACGCGCCGGGCTGGGAAATCACCCACACCAGGAGATTTTATTGAGAATTTTGAGCGGCTGCTTTCCGCGCCGACCGTGGATCTGGCCACCCGCCTGCGTGGCAGCTCTGTGGCGATCGAGGAGATGGAAAGCGTTGGCTCGGTTTCTGATTTCGACGAGGACTGGAGCGGCAATAGCGCGGAAGAAGAGCCTTTTGAAGACACGGCGCTATCTCCGATCAAGCGCGCCATGAAGACGCATGACTTCAATCCCTTGAACCCTCAAAAACGCAGCCTTCCGTGGGGCGTGCTTGCTGCCGCCGCCGTGGTGGTTCTTGGGATTGGTGCTTGGATGCTGATCCCTGGGGGCAAGCCTGTCGAGGCCGTGGTATCACCTGTTTTGGAGACACCTTTGACTCCAGCTTTGGCAGAGTCTGCCCCCGCCGAGACACCCACATCTCCCAAAACGATTGCTGAAAAGAAAGTGGAGGCACCAGAAGAAACCAAGCCTGTGCCTCCTACGGTGCCTGCCAAGCCTGTGGTGGTGGCGGTGAAGACGCCAGTGATGAAATCTCAGCCTCCAGGTGTGGTGCCCCCGGCTGAAGCCAAGCCGACTGACAAGCCTGCGGAGATGGCCGTGGTCCCGCCAACGCAAGCGGTGGTGAAGGTGGACAAGTCTGCTGACGTGACATTGGAGAAGCCCCCGGTCACCGCTCCGCTGCCCCCCAAAGATCCCGTCACCATTCGTCGTGCGATTGTCCCCACCCAGGAGGAAATCGAGCGCATGAAGCAGGGGCATGTCGAGAACCGCACTGGCCGATTACCCGCTATGTCCACCGCGTCGCCTCTGCCGCCGCAAAACAAAACTAACCCGTGATTTTCGCCACCTGCACCGAGCCTTCTTTGCATTCAATTCGTGGGAATACTCACGAAAGGTTGGATTTTGCTTGGACTCAACGCTCTCCCACAGGTAAAAGTTTGAACGTGGCGACGAACGCCGCATGCAAAGCCGACTCGATAGCGAAGCCTGGGGAGCGCCGGGCAAATAATCGGTGGCTTGGTGGTGCGGCCTTCGCGCCAGCATGTCACAAACGTCAAGCCGACAACACTTCCGCATACCTTAACCGAGCAACCAGGAGAGACTGATGAAGGTCAACAACACAATTGTCATTTCAATCGGACAGGCAGGCAATCAGATTGCCGCGTCTTTCTGGAAAACCATCTGCCAGGAGCACGGCATTGATCCGCTGACGGGCCAAACGGCTCAAGGCCAGCCACCACGCGGAAACTGGAGCGCGTTTTTCACCAAACTTGGCGAGTCCACCTCTGGGAGCTATGTGCCTCGTGCTATCATGGTCGATTTGGAGCCTAGCGTGATCGACAATGTAAAAGCCACCTCGGGCTCACTTTTCAATCCGGGCAACCTGATCAGTCGCACCGAAGGCGCAGGCGGTAATTTTGCCGTTGGTTATCTTGGTGCTGGGCGTGAGGTGCTGCCTGAGGTCATGGGCCGCCTCGACGCTGAGATCGACAAGTGTGACAATGTGGGCGGCATCATCGTGCTACATGCCACGGGTGGCGGCTCCGGCTCTGGCTTCGGTGCCCTGCTCATTGAGTCCGTGAAGGAAAAGTATCCCGAGTTCCCGGTCCTTAGCTGCGCCGTGCTGCCCTCTCCCCAGGTTTCCAGCGTGGTCACCGAGCCTTACAACACCGTTTTCACGCTTAACACCCTGCGCCGCTCCGCTGACGCCTGCCTGATCTTTGACAACGAGGCGTTGTTTGAACTCGCGAACCGCAAATGGAACATTGAAAGCCCCACGGTCGATGACTTGAACTTGCTCATCACCGAGGCGTTGGCCGGTTTGACCGCCTCCATGCGTTTCAGCGGCTTCCTGACCGTTGAAATCAGTCTGCGTGAGCTTCTCACCAATCTCGTGCCGCAGCCCTCGCTGCATTTCCTCATGTGTGCCTTTGCCCCGCTCACGCCGCCGGACCGCAGCAAGTTCGAGGAAATGGGTGTCGAAGACATGATCCGCAGCCTATTTGACAACGGTTCCGTCTTTGCTGCTTGCTCTCCTATGGAAGGCCGCTTCCTCAGCACCGCCGTGCTCTACCGTGGCATCATGGATGACAAACCGCTGGCTGATGCTGCCTTGGCCGCGATGCGCGAGCAGCTACCGCTTACTTATTGGATTCCGACCGCTTTCAAAATCGGCTACGTCGAGCAGTCGGGCATCTCGCACCGCAAGAGCATGGTTCTCTTGGCCAACAACACCGAGATCGCCCGTGTGCTTGACCGTATTTGTCACAACTTTGACAAGCTCTGGCAGCGCAAGGCATTCGCCAACTGGTACCTCAATGAAGGCATGTCCGAGGAGCAGATCAACGCTCTCCGCGCTTCCGCCCAGGAGCTCATCCAGAGCTATCAGGTCGCAGAGGAAAGTGGTGCCAAGGCCAAGGTGCAGGACAGCTCGGCGGACATTCCGCGCGGCGGCACTAGCCAGGATGACAGCCGCGCTGGCATGAGCCTACGCGACCTTGTGGATCGTCGTCGCGCCTAACAAATCGAATCAGGAACAGCAACAACAAGTTTGGAGGAACACCCGTGAGAGAGATTCTGAGCATTCATGTCGGACAATGTGGCAACCAGATCGCCGACCGTTACTGGCGGCTCGTGCTTCGTGAGCATGGCCTGACCGAGGCCGGTACGCCAAAAGAGGGCAGCAATGCCGCTTCAAATGCCAACATGGAAGTTTTCTTCCATAAGGTGCGTGACGGCAAATACATCCCTCGGGCTGTGTTGATCGACCTCGAACCCGGCGTCATCGCCCGTATCGAAGGCGGGGACATGGCGCAGCTCTTTGACGAAAGCTGCATCATCCGAAAAATTCCTGGTGCTGCTAACAACTGGGCGCGTGGTTACAACGTTGAAGGCGAGCGCATCATCGACCAGATCATGAACGTGATCGACGCTGCGGTGGAGAAAACCAAATCCTTGCAGGGTTTCCTCATCACGCACTCCATCGGGGGCGGCTCTGGCTCTGGCCTTGGCTCCCTGATTCTGGAGCGCCTGCGTCAGGCGTATCCGAAAAAGCGCATCTTCACTTTCTCGGTCGTTCCTTCGCCGCTCATCTCCGATTCCGCAGTCGAGCCTTACAACGCGGTGCTCACGCTCCAGCGCATCCTCGACAACGCTGATGCCGCCGTGCTGCTCGACAACGAGGCGCTCTTCCGCATCGCCAAGTCAAAGCTGCACCGCAGCCCAAACTATATGGATCTCAACCACATCATCGCGCTCATCATGAGCTCGGTCACGGCGTCCCTGCGTTTCCCTGGCAAACTCAACACCGACCTCAGCGAGTATGTGACCAATCTGGTGCCGTTCCCTGGCAATCACTTCCTCACCGCCTCATTCGCGCCGATGCGCGCCCCAGGTCAGGAAGGCCAAGTTCGCATCAATTTTCCGGACATCGCCCGTGAGACCTTCTCCCAAGATAATTTCACCGCCGCCATTGACTGGCAGAACGGTGTTTATCTCTCCGCTTGCGCCCTTTTCCGGGGTGACGTGAAGGCCAGGGAGGTTGAGGAAAACATGGCGGCCATCCGCAAGACCCTCAATTTCGCTAGCTACGTCCCCACCGGCGTCAAACTTGGCGTCGCAGAGACCGCACCGGAAGGATTCGCCTCTAGCGGCCTAGCCCTTGTCAATCACACCGGCATCGCCGCTGTTTTTGAGCGTCTAATCAACAACTTTGATATCATGTTCGACAACCATGCCTACACGCACTGGTACGAGAACAACGGTGTCTCACGCGAAATGATGGCCCACGCCCGCAACACCATCGCCAACCTCGCCCAATCCTACCGCGACGCGAGCTGATCGTTCCCACGATCACAGTGACGCTGCGCGCAAAAAACTGCCCCCCAAACGTGGATACTGCTCTGGAGCGCCAAATTGCCTCCGCCTCCCGCAGCGTCGAGGAGGCTAGGCGGCTTGCCTACCACGACCCCGTTCGTGTGGGGGCGCTCGTGGAGCAGATCAGTGTGCTCGCCGACCTGCGTCAGAAAGAGGGAGACTTCCGCAAGGCCGAGTCTCTCTACCGCGAGGGCTTGTTTCGAGCCCAGGAACTGCGCAAACAGGACCCGGATCTTCTCACCGGTATCTATTCGCTCCTGGCGCATCTTTATGACCGTTGGGGCCGCATGGACAAGGCGGCGGAGTTTTATGAAAAGGCGCTCCAGATCAGCATCGACAACGATTTGGACGACAGTGACAAGGTGGCCACCATCAAGAACAACCTGGCCATGATCTTCAAGCAGCTCCGCCAGTTCGAAAAGGCAGAGCGCTATTACTGCGAGGCTTTGGAGACCTTCCAGCGGCTTGATGGCGAGCAAAGTTCCCGTGTCGCCTCTGTCTATAACAATTTGGGCGTGCTCTACTACAGCAGCATGGACGTGGACCGCGCCCAGGCCATGCATGAACGTGCCCTCGCCATCAGGCAGAATCTCAACGAAAGCCAGATGGACCCGGCGGACCTTTCCCAAACCTTCATCAATCTGGGCGCTGTGTACAAGGCATCTGGGGATTTCCAAAAGGCCGAAGCCTGCGTGGAGCGTGCGAAGCGCATCCGTGCCGCGATGAATGGCTATCATCCCAACCCGCGCCGCTCAGCCTCCTTGCTTATCGACAAGAGTTTGTGACACATGGGCGCTCACAATGCGCGTTGCAGAAAAATCTTCTCTTCGGGCAGCAGCAACAGCGGCGAGACACGCTCAACTAGGTGAAAAGAGCGCCCAGGCTCGCCGCCACTCATCTTTAAAAGAGCTGCGTACACCACACGTTGCCCTGGTGGGAGCTTTTCCGGGTGGGTGACTTTCGGCAGCACAGCAGAAACCTCTTCTTGCCGTCCGTGGCGGTGTGAGGAAAGAGCCTGGAGCAGATGTACTTGGTCCATGCCTGAGCTGAAGGTGCAGGTGTGGAGTTTGTGATAAGCGGTTTCGATTTCTGTGCCTAGCAAAGTTTGCAAATACAGGCTTTGGAGCTGGATTGCCGCGTCCTCAGGCCTCAATTTTAGCAGGTCGGCACAGGCTGTTAGCATGGCTTGGCCGTCGCGTTGCGATTCGGCCAGCGCATAGAGCCTGGACAGCATGGAAAGACGGGCGGCTTGGTTTTTGGCTGCGACTGACTGGTAGCAGCGTCTAGCCAGCTCCCAATGGCCGATTTGCTCTGCTAGTCGTCCGGTTTCGAGTGTTTCCTCCAGGTTCTCGCCGCGCCCGGCCTCTTCAAAAACGCGTTGAAGCGTCTGAAAGGCACCCGCAAGGGTCACATCAAGGCGGGCCTGAGTTTCCGCCTGCCATAGACGAATTTTCTGGGCAGGGAAGGCCGTATTGATGCGGTTGGAGCTCAACAATTGGCTGAGTTCCCGCCAACGTCCCTCACCTCGCATTGCTCCGACATAATGTGGCAGTAGAAGCGGGTGCCGAACGGCCATGGCCTCTGGTACCAGACGCAGAATGAGCGCATGCTCGCGCTCGCTCGCCAGCCAGGCCAGCAGCGGGGCCGTTTCCCCCGGTGGAACGCTCTCCCAGTGTTTGATTTCCTCCTGAAGAATATCTGTTCGCCTCTGAGGACTCAGGCGCAACTGGGCCGAGAGCACCTTGAGCCGAGCGTTTGTTTTCGCCGTGTCAGTTCCCTGGGCTTTTTCTGTTAGGAGGAGCAGTTCCTGGGCCTCGGGCGTGGTGAGAGGCTTGCTCTGGGCCAGTAGCTCAATGGCGGGCAGCGCTGCTCCGCCCGTGCGTGCGAACTGCCATAGCTTTTGTTTCATGGCCTTGCGGCGGGCGGGGTCGCTGCTGGCGGTGTCGGTTAAGGCCAGCGCCATCAGTATTTCGCAATCATCGGGGGCTTTTGCCAGGATTCTGCGCAAGGCATTGGCGGCGTCATCCGGTCTCCCTTCGGCGGCGAGAATGTCTGCCTCAAGCCGCAAAGCCTGCGGCGCTTGCCGATCCTGACTTGGCAGCATCTCCAGCAGCGCACGGGCATTGGAGATCTCACCCCGGCGCACTTCAGCTCTGCCCAGCAGAGCAAGGTCCGCAGATGTCGGCATTCCGGTTTTTCGCAGCCGATCGCTGAGCTCCACCACGGAACGCGGATCTCCGCCAGCGTCGAAGATGAGGTGGATGCTGGCACGCAGCACCTCAGGATCGTCAGGTGCCCAGCGTCGGGCCTCCCGCATCTCGCCAATGGCTTGCTTCCAGTCTTTTTCCTGGGCAAACTGCTTCATGGAGGGCAGGTGGCGGCGTCCCAGCCAGCCTTTGACCATGGGCACCGCATGCGGGAATGCCAGCCAGCAGGCAGCGCCGAAAAGCAGCAGCGCACCCGTGAAAAGCAGCATCAGGCGAAGCTCACGCCCCGTGCGTGTGGCGCTGTTGCTTCCGACTGTGGATGGCGTGCTCATGGAGGGCGTTCCGCATCATGGCGTGCCGAGATCCAGCAGGCAGCGGAAGCCGAGGTCGCTGCGGGAGGCGTTTTTCAAGGCATGGGCACGTGCGGAAGTCAGCAGCGCGTCTTTGTCTGACCCCAACCAGCTACCGCCGCGGATGACGCGTTCTTCAGGCGCTCCGGGCCAGGCATCCGCGCACCACTCGGCCACATTGCCGCCCATCTCGTGCAGTCCAAGCGCGTTGGGCAGCGCACTGTCCACAGGGGCGGTGTAGGAGTAACTGTCAGCCGTGCCAGGGATCTTGGTGGCATCCAGGTTCGCTGCGAGTGTCCCAGGTTTCCAGTCATCAGGCTTGGTTTTCCATGGGTAATGCGTTTTGTCGGTGAGGTGACGTGCTGCTGGATCAGCCCCTGCTTCAGTGACCAAACCGGCTGCTTGGCTCCATTCCACATCGCTCGGTAGGCGGTAGGAGGCGGTGGGGGAGATCAGCTTGGTGGCGCGGTCGCGTTCGGTTAGCCAGACGCAGAAGGCGGAGGCGTCCTCCCAGGAGACACCGGAGGCAGGATGATTGCCACCGAGCAGAAAAGAGGGCTTTTGCGGCCAGCCCCGTCCGGCTTCGCGCGTCCAGGTCTCGTAGTCGCGCACACTGGTTTCGGTGACGCAAATCAGCATATGGCTTTTCTCGGCCAGTGGCACAAAGCGCATGCCAAGCGCATTGAGAAACGTGCTGCCATCTGCCACGGCGGGCTTGAGGCTGGCGGGATCTGGCAGGCCGTCATCCTTGCCGCTTCCCTGCATTTTTTTGCGCAGCGCCTCAATCGCGGAGGCGTCCACCTTGCGGCTTTCTTCGAATGATTTCATCTGCTCCTCAATGTCGCGCTTCTTTTCGGTGTTCATTGCGGCCAGCAGGCTGGCAGTGCGGCGTTTGTCGTCAAAGACCACACGGAATCCGATGGTGGGTGCGCGCAAGTCCGCTGGTGCTACATACTGGTAAGCGGAGGCAAGGCATTCCGCGCGGAAGTAGGCCCAGGAACCGCCACGTAGCACCCCAGTGGGAGTCGCACGGATTTCCATCGGCTGAGTCCATTCCCAGACATTGCCCGCCAGATCAAACAAGCCTTCGGGGGATGGCTCAAAGCTACCGACTGGCGCGGTGTGGGCGTAACCGTCGTTGTGTCCGGGAATCTCACCCTCCGCCAGATTGGCGGTCTTGGGCGGGGGGGGCCAGCTTTCACCCCAGGGGTAGATGCGGTCATCCCGCAGGCGATCCTCTGCGGTGATGCCGGCTTTTTTGCGCCCCCTCGCCAGACCCACGGCCGCGTCCCACTCGTCCGGGGTCGGTAGGCGGTAAACCTGGGAGCCATCAATGAGCTTTTTCTCACGTTCGGTCTCCGTGAGCCAATTGCAGAAAGCCACGGCGTCCTGCAGGTTCGCTCCTACCACCGGATGCTCAGGTGTCTGCTCGAAGTGTGTCTTGTACGACCAGGGATGCTTGCGCTGGCGCAGGAACTCATTCCACTCTGATACGCGTGTCTCCCAGACCGCGAATTGAACCGTGGTGCCTGGCACGGAGGCAAAGCGGGTGCCCAAACTGCTCACATGAGCTTTCTGGGAAGGCTCCTGGGCCGGGATAGCCGTCCAGTTGACAAGGCACAGGGAAATCAAAATTAGGCTTGGTCCGGTCTGGCGCATGGTCACTGGATAAATGGTGAGGCGTGTAAATTCATCTAAAAAAGGAAGCATTCACTTTGAGCGGGTCTGCATCACTTCCAGCAAAGCTTGGTGTCAAACTGTTAACACGCGTCAGCACTTTGTCCTTTGCGCTGGTAATCAGCGTGGTACAGTCGCGCTCCTTTTTGGAAAATGCCGCTTTCTCACCGGCTTCAAACCATGGCCGTTATCCTGCGACCAATGGCGGCAGCTTGTCCCCGTTTTCGTCGCTGCTCAGCGGGTTTTGCAAAGCTGCTTTTTTAACCCGTGTGTAGGTTGCTGAGTTTTTCGTTTTATAGGGCACCTCTGGAAACCTCATGTCCCCAGGCAACGCTTTCGCTGAGGACAATCGTGAGCCACAAAAGGGGCGATGAAGCGTTACCGCAAGACAGAACGAGGCGGCGGATTGTTCTCCGCCATTGAGCACGAACAGGCCGTGGCAGCCAAAACCACTGGCATCCTCAAACTG
>CAXNGR010000082.1:0-9386 GCA_964201265.1 Verrucomicrobiaceae bacterium | reverse complement strand
AATGAAGACGAAACGCTCGATGAAAACGACCTCTCCAACTCAGAAGGATCCTTGCCTGCGGCAGAGCAGTTTCCACCCGACAAAACGGGCAGTGTGACTGATCACATACGACTGACGGCGGCCCTGGAGGCCTCACCTGATCATCGCGGTTGGGTCGAGCGGCTGGTGTTCGCGTTGCTGGACGACAGGCAGCGCATGCTCGCCCCGCTTCTGACCGATCATACGCCAGGGTGGACGATAAAATGGCAGCGGGGAGCTTTGCTTGCCGCCTTACTTTTGGCCGTAGGGACTTTGCTTCAGAAGCACGGCGCGGCCTTGATCAGTATGCAAACACTTGAGCCGTGGCTATGGATCATCCCGCTGGGAGTGGTTGGAGTGTATGCTTTTCCAATCTCGAATTCGATCCCTGCTGCCACGACACTTTGGCCGCTGGCTTCGCGAGGTATGCTATTCTTTGCCGGGCTTCCGATCAGTGTGCGCGATCTCCTGGGTCTCTCCACCCGTATTGCCATCGCGCGCATGGCCGCTTGTCTGCTCCTTGCTGCACCGGTTCTCACCATTCAGCGCTTGCTGCTGGGCGGTTCAGTTCCGGCCAGCCTTCTGACGTTGCTGGCCTTTGCTACCGCATGGACGTTCATGCGTCCGTTGTTCATTTATTACCGGCTACAGGAGTCATCTCGGGCGGTGAGAACTCATTTGTTTGGATTGTTTTTCTGTCACTTTGTCATCCTCGTCCTGGGAGTCTCCATGCTGCCGGTCATGATCGCAGGTGTGGTCAGCGCCCCCAGTATCCTCGAAAACCAGCCGTGGCAGTCTCCGCTGTGTCTCCTGGTCACAGCGCTCGCGGCGAGATGCATCTTCGAACTCTTCCACTGGCGCACGTGCGCCCGCAAAATCGACTGGGTATCACAATGAGCTCACAACTCGCTCAACGCTGAGCTTTATGCGGACAGTCATTCATTGAAGCGGCACAGCTAGATCGACAAACAATACAGAAGTCGGCCTTCCCTTGTCCTGCGTCACTTCGAGGCTGTTCTTGCCCTCACGCAGCAGTTTGGCGGGAATGAGCCAAGCACGCAGCTCTTCTGGCTTCGCGATCATGGATGGATAAGGCACGGCAAACGGCTCCGAGACATCGGCGGAGGCTGCAATGGCCTCGCCGTTGAATGTGGCGGTCCATTCATCATCGCCGAGCGACTTGTCGGCCTGGATGCGCACACGCGCGTGATGCTTCCAGCCACTCGCAGGCGCGGCGAGGTCGAAGTTGAACTTCGCAAGTTTCCCAAGCTCGATCTTGCGCGGCACGGGCAGCGGCTTCGCGCCGGGCGAACGCCAGCCGTAGGCGATGAACCAGTGTTGCGGAGCTTTGGCGAGTGTTTGAGGCTCTCGGAGTGCTTTGAGCGCTTCAAACGGAGGCTCGCCGAAAATGCCTCGGCCTTCGCCCTGGCCGTGCTGGCGGTAGTAGGCAAAGTTGAACAGGCTGATGCCATCCGCGCCGCGTGCATAGGCCAGATGGGCGCTGGTGTGCAGGTGCTCGCGGGTGGCGCGGCGGAAGGGAAACACGTCGTAGCCTGCTTGCACCTTGTCGCCTTTCCAAATCGTGTGGCACAGTTCGAAGTACAGCGCCGCGCCTTTGGTCTGCTTGCGGATGACGGCCAGATCATGCTGCTGCGTGGTGAAGTAGTGCGCGGAGGCGTTCACCATGTCGAGTCCGGCGGCGACGAGCGCTTTCAAATCGAGGCCGAGCACATCAAGCGCGGTCAAATAACATGGCACGCGAGCGCACAGCCAGCGCTTCGGCCCCAGCATCTGCCGCACTTCTTTGACGAGGCCAGTCATGATGGCGCGGCGTTGCTCCAGCGGTGTTTCCTCGCGGAAGTAGCTGTAGAAGCGCAGGAAATCGAGCTCCAGGCCGTCGAGGTCGTAGTTTTCGCAGAGTTCACTGATGAGCGCGAGTTTTTGTGCCCGCACCTCGGCCACTGCGAAGTTGTGAACGAGGTCAGCACCGCGCTGTGAACCGGGCTTGATGCGGTGCTCGGGATGCGCCGCGTAAAATTTCGTCACGCTCATGCCGATGCTGCTGCCCGGTTTGTCGCCGGGCTTGGGATCGACGAACTCCTTGTGATGCGCGTCGTTCATGCGGAAGGAGATGAACGACGCCTGACCTTTCGCGCGGCAGCGGTCGATGAAGACCTTCACCACATCGCCGCCATTCAGCACGAACTGCCCGAACGAATCCGGCTTCTGAGCGTAGCGCTGCTTGATCCACGCGCAGTGCTCTGCCAGCGGCAGCACCTTGCTCGGCCACATCGGCACCATGCCAAGTCCCGGCTGGAGAAAATGAGCGTCCACCAGTCCAGTGACTTCATCGACCGATGCTTCGAGCATCTCTTGGCGGAAAGGCTCACGCGCCTGATGAAACGGACTCACGCAGGAGGTGATGTTTGTCGTGTCGTTGCTGTAAAGAACCCGAAAGGGAGCCTTCTGGCGCGATTCGACTGCCAGCAGAGGTGCGGCGGCGAGTGTGTGGAGGAAGTGGCGGCGGTTCATGCGTGGATTCGATGGGCAATCGAATGGTTTGAGGACGTTCGGCTTCGATTGCCCATCGAAGCTACGGCAATGCCGCTTTCCACCCGTTCTTCAACTGGGCGGCGAGTTCGCTCACGATTCCAGTGTGCGCTGGATCACCGGCAAGGTTGGTCGTCTCATGCGGATCATTGAGTTCATCATACAGCTCGGTGCCCGCAGGCTGCTGCTTCAGATCATGCCATTCCGTGTAACGCCAGCGGTCGGTACGGATGCTGCGGCCGGAGTAGGGTGGTTTGCCGGTGCGAAGGTATTGGCTGAAGGCGGCTTTCTTCCACGTTTGATCGGGTTTTTCGAGTAGCGGGGCGAAGCTGGTGCCTTCGAGATTTTTGGGCAGTGGCAGCGCACAGAGCTCTGCGAGCGTGGGGTAGAGATCGACCAGCTCCACCAGGGCTTTGGAGCGCTGACCGGCTGTTTTCAGGCCGGGAAAGCTCATGATGAGCGGCACACGGGTGCCGTTTTCGAAGTTGGTCATTTTGGTGAAGACGCCGTTTTCGCCGAGGTGGTAGCCGTGATCTCCCCAGAGCACGATGAGCGTGTTTTCACGCAAACCGAGGCGATCCAACTCATCAAGCACGCGGCCGAGTTGTGCGTCCATGAAGCTCACGCAGGCGCGGTAGCCACGGATGAGATTCAGGGCCATCGCATCGGTGATTTTGCCGTTTTCAGGCACGGCGCCGTAGCTGCGCAGCTCGTAGTTGTTATGAAAAGCAGGCTCCGGCGCGTCTTGGGGGCGCTGCGCATTTGCCGCGAGCTGGATCGTCTCCGCCGGATACAGATCCCAATACTTCTGCGGGCAGGTGAATGGCAGATGCGGCTTCACGAAGCCCACACCCAGAAAAAACGGCTTCCCATCGGCTTTGAGTCGCTGGAGGGTCTCAATAGCCTTTTCAGCCGTCTGCGCATCGGGATAGGAGCCATCCGGCTCGTTCGCCGACTCAAACGGTGCGGCGCGGAGCTGCTTCGGCTGCTGGGCTTTCGGTAGCGCCTTGAGTCGCTTCACAAAATCGAGCGATTCCTTGGTGAACCAGTGCCTGTAAGGTTCGCCGTGATACCACGCCGGTTCGCTCCATGAGAGCGGATCGTCACCCGGTTCACGTTCGCTGTGATGGAAGATTTTGCCGAGGGAGAGGCTGGTGTAGCCATGATTTTTGAAATGCTGCGGCAGCGAGACCACGCCGGGCATGTTGGGCCGCATGAAATGCTGATTGTCGAGCACGCCCGTCGTGTCCGGCCGCGTGCCGCTCAAAACGCTGCTGCGTGAGGGATTGCACACGGCGACCTGACAATATGCCCGCTCAAACAGCACCCCGCTCGCGGCGAGCTTGTCGGTGCTGGGTGTTTTCATGTGTGCCGCGCCGTAACAGCCGAGTTCCGGGCGCAAATCGTCCACGGCGATGAAAAGCACATTGGTCGGAGTGGCAGACGAGACCGAGCAGAGCAGGAAAGAGAAAATGAACAACGATTTGAACATGGCTGCTGCCGGTAACGCCCCAAACAACGAGATCGTGCATGGCAGTGGTCTGCCACCTTGAGACGCTTGTAAAAAGAATCGAAGAGCGCGGATCAAGGGCATTTTTCAGTGTTCATCATTCAAGAATCGGTGTTCAGTTCACCTCGGTTCCGCTCATGGGCGGAGTGATTGCATGCAGAAACTCGCGCTCATTCTCTTTTTCCTCGGTCTCTTTGTGACCGGGCTTCTTGGCACGGAAACACGGCTGCTGTTTTTCTGGCCGGGCTGCGCGCTGCTCGGGCTGGCAGGATTCATCGCGGTCCTGCGGTGGAAGCTGAGAGTGAGCTTTCAGCCGAGCGATGGCTGTCTGCTCACGGTGCTTGCCCTGGCGGGTTACATCGGCTGGCGGGCTTGGGTTTCGCCAGTGGAAGTTTTTGCGCGTGAGGACGGTGCCGTGTTGCTGGCCTGTTTTGTGGCTTATCTGATGACGGTGACGGCAGCGAGCGATCCCAAGTGGCGGCTGGGAATCGTGGGTGTGCTGCTGGTGCTTGCGGCGGGGAATTTGACTGCGGGATGGCTGAACTTCAAAGGCCTGTGGGATTTCCACCTCGTGCCCGGCTTCTCCCGTTCGTTTCCTCCGGGACGCATCGGGGGCTTCTTCAACAATCCCAACCACCTCGCGGCTTTTCTCTCATTCGCGGTGTTTCTTTCATCGGGTGTGATGTTGTTTGCACGGATTCACATCGCCTCGCGCCTGCTGCTGGGGCTGAGCATCTTGGCCATGCTGGTGGGTGTGGGGCTAACGATCAGCCGTGGGGCGATGCTGGGCCTTGCTGTGGGCGGCGTGGTACTGGTGCTGCTGACGCTGTGGGTGGTGTGGCGCACGCAGCGACCTCTTTTCAAGTGGCTGGTGATCGCTCTGATCTTGGTTGCAGGTGTGACCGGTGGGGCGCTGTACAAAGTGAACGAGGAGGCCATGATCACACGCCAGCTTGCCTCGCCGATGGGGGATGACATGCGCGTTCACATCTGGCGTGCGGCGTTGGCGCAGCATGCGGAGTCACCGTGGATTGGCGTGGGAGCGCGCATGTTTTATGTCGGCGGGGTCACGCATCGCGATCCGGCGTCCTCGCCGCAGGCGGGCGACTCCCTCTTCGCTCACAATGAATACCTGCAAACACTTGCAGACTACGGTTGGACTGGGCTGGCGCTGCTGCTGCTGTTGATGGGGGCGCATTTACTCAACGGCTTCCGATTTCTGCGCTGGTTCGCGGCGGAGAAATTTCTCGCTACTGGGCGTCTTAGCAGCAACACGCTGGCGCTCACGCTGGGTGGCATGGCCGCGCTGGTGGCCACGCTGGTGCATGCGGTGTTTGAATTTCACGGTCATGTGCCGATTACTGCCGTTTGTGGCGCTGTGGTGCTCGGATTGCTGGCGAATCCAGGCATTGAGAGCGACGTCTTCAAATCACGTCGTATCTGGGGGCTACGCTTGCTGATGAAAATCGTGATGCTGGCCGCCTCGGCGGCGATGATCGGCGGCGCGGCGATCTTTGGCGTGCCGGACGCGCATGCCGCCATCGCCCAGGTGCAAAACAAGCGTGGTGAGGTAGCGCTGGCCTTGAAGAATCTTGCACGCGCAACCGAGTTGGACCCGCGCAACGCTGCCTTGGCCTACCAACACGGACTTGCATTGATGGATTCCTATCAACCGGGCCTGGCTGACGAGAAACGCCGCGGAGTCATCGACCAAATGGTGATCGAACTGAAGCGGGCCTGCCTGCTGAACCCCTTCAGTCATCTCTACTGGCTCGCACTGGCCGACGCACTGGATGCCGCAGGAAAGCATGATGAGGCGATGGCCGCCATCCAGCGGGCACTCGTGCTCGCGCCATTGTATGAGGAGCCGCGCATTGCCCTGGGCTTTCATCATCATCGCCTTGGGCAGTTTGAGGAGGCTGAGTTTGCCTACCTCTGGGCGGGTCAGGCCAAAGCGATGAATTCGGAGGGCACTACGAACTGGCTGGAAAGCTATCGTCAGCTCCTGCGCCACACCGCCGTGCTGGCAGAGCGCGAACGTGCCGCGCTGAACAAGCCCTAGCGCTGTCAGGAAAGGCTACGCTTCACCTCGTCCGCCCGATAGCCAAATCCGGGTCCGCTAAGCGTGCTTAAATCCACGATGCCGCCGCGACGTTGAAACAGGCCGGGGTGAATCTCCTGCTCGGGCAGTGACGCATCAGGGTAGAACTGCATGGCGTTGCACTCCACGCCCTGGATCGTGCCAGCGTGCGCGGCGAGGCGGACGTGCGGGATCATGGCGAGCATCGGGTTCGTCAAATCCTGGACCATGAGCGGCATGCCGTGCGCCTTGGCCCAGCAGAGGCTCAGCAACGCGCCGGTTTGTGTTTTGCAGGTCTTCAAGGCCACGCCGGACCAGCCGAGACGACGGCCAAGGCGCACGAATTCCCAATCGTGAGCGCTTTCATCTAGGAACAGCGGTTTGCGAGCGGAAACGCTGCGCACGTCGATCTGATGCGCCTCCAGATCGTATGGGAAAGGCTGCTCGACGTAGAGCGTGCGGGCGAAAATCTCCGGTTCCTCGGCCAGCAGGCGGTCGAGAATGGCATTCACATATGCAGGCTCCTTCACGGTGCAGTTGAAGTCCGCGCTGAACCACGTCACCCCACCGGCGAGGCCGATGCGGCCCACGCGCTGCATGCGCTCGAAATCCCACGCGGCATCTGTGCCGCGCAGCTTCACCTTGAGGCACCTCAGGCCGTCGCGCTTGATCCAGTCGGCCAGCAGCAGCGGATGCGCGTCCTGCGGCTCGGTGCCGTTCAAATCGGCGGCTTCGAGCGCATCGACTCCGCCGACGAGATGCCAGACTGGCAATTGCTTCGGCGCGTTCATGACGAGGTAGTCCTGCGGATAGCGGCCTCTGAAATCAATGCCGCTGCCGTCTTCCGGCGTGATGAAGGCAGACAGATCGCGGCTCATGAATTCCGCGTTGTAGGTCGAGTAGATGTCGCGGTCATGCAGCACGCCGTAGGCATCGTGAACGGCGATGTCGAAGGCGCTGAAGGCCACCAAGGAGCCGAGGTAGGGCATTTCATCGCCACCGGCTGCTTGATTGGCTTCCTTCAAGGTGGCCGCGAGCGTGCCGTGCATGAAGTCGTGGCCGATTTCCATCGGGTGGCCGGTCAGACCACTCTCCACGAGTCGTTGCGCCAGCAGCGTGGAAAAATCCTGCATGCGCTGAGCGCGCACGGCCACGCTGAGCGTGCTGGGCCAGACCCAGGACACGCTGAGCGGCGTCTCACCCCAGCCCTGGGCGGTTTTGCCACTGCCATCGGCCACCGTCACACGCACACGCAGACAGACGACGTTCGTCACGGTTTCCGGGCCGAACTTCAACGGCACGCGCATCGTGACGGGAAGGAAAAACACTTCGACGGCAGTGACATGTACATCGGTGGGCTTGGTTGGGGACATATCCGCAAAGTGAAGCGGGCGCTCATGCCCGCAAAGAAATCGTACCCAAATTGTGCGGACCCACGACTCTCTCACACCTTATCACCAGCGCTGTCATTGCCACCCGTGGTTTCATCCAGTTGAAAAATTGGGGTGGCGGATCCGGCTGGGGTTTCAAGTCATACGCCCGCGCCTTCAACCTCTAATTAATTAAGTGCTGCCAATACCAGGCAGCAAGAGTTGTTGTTCTTTCTTTTTTTGCACCTCCGGGGTAGGCGAATGCGTGAGCAAGATTGGCTTGTCGGTTTCTCCTTTATTCAGGAGGCGCCTAGTGGCTTCCAAGCCATCATCACTCAAGACACACCACGCGATTAATTGATGGATGCAATTTCTCTCGTGGCATGTGCACCGCCCTTCGCGTTTCACCTGACCTGCAGCCTCCGATGAAAGATAAAGTGACAACTCCTCACAAGTCGAATCGCTGACCCCGACCCTAAGACGTAGGACCAATTCTCCATCGTTGACCAGAGCCGACTCCACCAAATACACGACAGAGGAAGCACGTCTGGACCGCAACTCGTTTTGGACGGTTTTCGAAAATCGATTTATCCATGCAGGCTCACGAAGTCCCTTCCAAAACGCCTCAAGTATCGTGATCGGTCCTGGCGCCGAGGCATCTTGGACAACAACTTGGCCCGTCTGTTGCGAAGCAGATACTGAGGTGGTGGCACCAGCGGTTCCTGATATTTCAGCGGTTCCGCAAGGACGCTCCAAGGCGCAAAAAGTGTTATCGCTAGCGACCTTCTCAGAGGATGAAGTCTCGCAACTATCATCGTTGGACGACTCATTAAGTTGTGATGTTCGTGAGCGGAGTCTTAATCTCCAGCTTATACACAAGGCCGCCACACTGACAGCAGCTAAAGACGCTATGATGGACAGTTCATTCATAATAGCTTTCAAGAATCATTGCGATGTGTCGGTCAATAGTGAGGTGGAAGCCTTGTGTCCGGAGGAGTGGGATCATTAACGCAAAGAGCATTAATGTAAGCGGGATAACACTTCGGTGGGCTTATGGTGGGCATGAGCATAAGGTGAAGCAGGTGCCCCGGCCAGCAAAGAAAACCTTGTGACAGGCAGAAGGCCCCGCTTCAATTGACAGCATGCGCATCTGGGATCTCCACTGTCATCTTTCCGGCGTCTCCGGCCTCACGCCGGAGGAGCGGCTCAAACAACTGCTGGTCTATGCGGACCGCATGGGCATTGAGCGGCTGTGCGTGTACATGGGCTTGAAGTGGTCGCAAGATCCGTCCCCGGCCGATCTGGTGCAGCAAAACAGCGAGGTGTTGCGTGCGATCGCCAAATTTCCGGATCGCGCGTTTGGTTTTGTCTATGTGAGCGCCAAACATCCTGAGGAAAGCCTCGCCGAGCTCGAACGCTGTGTTGCCAAGGGGCCAATGGTGGGCGTGAAGCTGTGGGTGGCGGAGAAATGCAGCGTGGAGGCGATTGATGCGATCATTCGGCGTGCGGCGGAACTGAAGGCGGTCATTTTTCAGCACACCTGGTTCAAAACGAACGGCAACTACCCCGGTGAATCCACACCGGACGATCTGGTGACGCTGGCGCGACGCTTTCCCGAGGTTCCCATCATCTGCGGTCACACGGGCGGCACCTGGGAGCTGGGCATCCGGGCGATTCGTGAGCAAACCAACCTGTATGCCGATCTAGCAGGTTCGGACCCCACTGCGGGCATCACCGAGATGGCGGTGCGTGAGCTGGGGGCCTCTCGCGTGATCTACGGCAGCGATTGTGGTGGGCGTAGCTTCGCCAGCCAGCTTGCGAAGGTTCACGGCGCGCAGATCACTGACGCCGACAAACA
>CAXNGR010000081.1:0-9401 GCA_964201265.1 Verrucomicrobiaceae bacterium | reverse complement strand
TCTCGAAGGGCAAAACGCCAGCGGCAGGTGTTTGGGCGGTCGTGTCGGTGAAGAGGCCGGTTTCACTCAGTTTGCGCGGAAACTGGCTCGGTTTGCCGACGGCGGGATTTTTCGACAGTCGGAAGATGCGCGTGTCTTTTTCCCAGTTCTTCCAATACACCTCGCCGTCCTCGCTTTGACCGAAGCTGACGATCTTGTGCGGCGTGTCGGCGATTTCCTCGCGGCGTGTGACTTGCGTGCCGTCGTGCCAGAGCGCCCAGATTTTTCCCGTCTCGTAGTCGCCGTAGATGTAGGCATCGCGCAGCTCGGGGAAGCGGCTGCCGTGATAGACGTAACCCCCGGTGATACTCGCGGCCTCGGTGTGCGGATGCGCGGCCACGGGCGGGATGATGTCGCCAGGGCCTTGGGTCTCCGGCATGATCGGCTGGCTGGCCTCCATGGCGCTCCAGCCGTGATTGCCACCTTTCGGGACGAGATGAATCATCTCCCACAGCTCCCAACCGACATCGCCGCACCATAGGCGGCCTTTTGGGTCGAAGCTGATCTTCCACGGATTGCGGAAGCCGAAGGCATAGATCTCAGGACGAGCATTCGGCGTCTGGAGAAACGGGTTGTCGTTCGGAATGGCATACGCCTTGCCGTTCTCCTCATGATCCACGTCGATGCGCAGGATGGAGGACAAGAAGTCGCTCAAATCCTGCCCCGTCTTCAGTGAATCCGGCGGCGAGGGCGCGGTGGCATCGCCGGTGGAGATGTAGAGCATGCCGTCCTGACCAAAGTGAATCGAAGCGCCGTTGTGACCACCGCTCTGCCAAGTCAGCAGCACAGTTTCCGACTTCGGATCGAGCACGGGCGGCTCTTGCTGCGTGAGTTTAAAGCGAGAGAGCTTGGTGCCATCGGGAACCTTGTCGCCATACGCGTAGGTGATGAAGAGGAGGCCGTTCTCCCGCCACTTCGGATGAAACGCGATGCCGTAGGCATAATTCAGCGCGGGATGATCCGGCTTGAGGTCGATGAGCAGGACTTTCGCATCTGCGTTGGGCGTGTCCTTGAAGCTCCAGATCTTGCCGCCCTTCTCCACCGCCACGAAACGATTCGCCCCCGGCACGGCGATCATCTCCAGTGCGTCATTGAGCGCGATCTGCGTGAAGACCTGCTCCGGCACATACGGCTTCGGAGCTTCCGGGGAGCCGTGAATGCGGGAGGTGTTCCACTGGGCATGGGAACTTGCGGCCAGCAGGCAAAACAAAAATAAGCGGATCATCCGTGCATCATGGAATGAGCGCCGGGCATTCGCCAAGCCTGAAATTGCCGGGGAGGCCGCCCGGCAGGAGTTCCCTGCAAAAATTCGTCATTCGACATTCGACATTTGATTCACTCCGTTCACCCTTTCGGGCCGCTTCCTGCGGCGGCCATTCTTTCGACTTAGTTCCACCTCAACCCAACCACACACACGACATGCCACGCCCCGTCACCCTCTTCACCGGCCAGTGGGCCGATCTTTCCTGCGATACCATGATTCAGAAGGCCAAGGCCTTCGGCTATGACGGCGTCGAACTCGCCTGCTGGGGCGACCACTTTGAAGTCGAGAAGGCCGACCAGGCTTACTGCGATGCCAAACGTGCCAAGCTGAAGGCCGCCGGCATGC
Organism: Verrucomicrobiaceae bacterium; assembly: GCA_964201265.1. GTDB lineage: Bacteria > Verrucomicrobiota > Verrucomicrobiia > Verrucomicrobiales > Verrucomicrobiaceae > Prosthecobacter. The sequence goes on along the minus strand of CAXNGR010000081.1, from coordinate 7,753 downwards.
AGTGCCACGCCATCTCCACCCACCTCGTCGGTCAGGCTGTGTGCGACAACATCGACGCCCGCCATGCTCAGATCCTCTCGCCCGCGATCTATGGCGACGGCAATCCCGAAGGCGTGCGCCAACGTGCCGCCGAGGAGCTGATCAAGACCGCGCACGCCGCCAAGCGTTTCGGCGTTAGCGTTGTCAATGGCTTCACCGGCAGCAGCATCTGGCACCTCGTTTATTCCTTCCCGCCGAATCTTCCCGGCCAGATCGACGCCGGTTACGCCGACTTTGCCAAGCGCTTCAAGCCCATCCTCGATGAATACCAGAAGCTAGGCATCCGCTACGCGCTCGAAGTGCATCCCACCGAGATCGCCTTCGACATCGCCAGCGCCGAGCGTGCCCTCCAGGCCATCGACTACCATCCCGCCTTCGGCTTCAACTACGACCCCAGCCACTTCGGCTACCAGGGCGTCGATTATGTGAAGTTCCTCTACAAGTTCAGCGACCGCATCTTCCACGTCCACATGAAGGACGTCTCCTGGGGCATCGGTGATGGCACCGCCGGCGTCTTCGGCGGCCACGTCGATTTCCACAAGCCCAGCCGTTACTGGGACTTCAAGTCGGTCGGTCGCGGCAAGATCAACTTCGAACTCATCATCCGCGCTCTCAACGACATCGAGTACGGCGGCCCGCTCAGCGTCGAATGGGAAGATGGTGCCATGGACCGCGAGTTCGGCGCCACTGAATCCGCCGCTTTCTGCAAGAAGATCGACTTCCCGCCGAGCAAGATCATCTTCGACGCGCAGTTCGCCGAGGCGAGCAAGTAAAGTGGTCCGCACAGTCCCCTGTGCGGCATCTGGAACTCACACACGGGCCGGGATCATCTCCCGGCCCGTTTTGTTGTCTGTTTCTCGCCGAGTTTTCAAATGCAACGTGCAGACGACATCACTTTGATTGTTTAACCGAGGTTGTCCCTTGCCCAAGCGCCTCGTCAGCCCTTAGTCGCACGCACCGCGTGCCATGAGCAAACTCTTCATCTCCCACAGTTCGCAGGACGATAGTTTTGTCCGCGATCTCCGCGCCGCACTCGCCGATCATGGACAAGCAGGCTGGATCGACTCGCGCGAGCTGCGTGGCGGTGATCCGCTCTGGCCGGAGATCCAGAAGGCCATCGAAAACGCCTCGGCCTACGCCGTGATCATCAGCGCGGCTTCCTTCCAGTCGGAATGGGTCAGCGATGAACTGGAGCACGCCATCAAGATCCAGAAGAAGCGCGGCAAAGAGGCTTTCCCGGTCATTCCACTCATGCTGGATGGTGCGAAGCTCGGCGCTTTCAAAAAGCACTTTGGCCAGGAACCTCTGCACATCCCCGTCACCAGCGACGCAGGCGGCATTGAGACCTCGATGAATGCGATCCTCGTCGCCCTTGGCAAACGACTGAACGCCGATATCCCAGGCACTTCGCAACCCAAAGCCGAGCCGCTCGAAGAACTCGTGCTCGAACTCACCGACCTGAAGTTCAAGGAAGAGGACGGCAAACGCCGCGCCACCGCTCGCGCCCGGCTCGTGTATCAGCCCGCTATGCCGGGCCAGCCACCAGTCCACAGCGCACAAAGCTGGCGTCTCATCGCACCGCTCGGCCCCATCGAGGCGGGCGAGCTTCGCTGGTATTTGGAGCAATACGCCGTCTGGCCCAGCCACTACTTCGCTGATCGCGCTCGCAAGGTTGAGGAAAACCTCATCGCCTGGGGAAAGCTCCTGCACGATGCCGCCATGCCTACCGCTCATCGCGAAGAAGTGATGAAGGCCTGGGAGAAAATCAGCGACAAAGCAGGCCGTCGCTTCTCGGTCCATGTGGATGTCGCGCTCGAAGCCGGTGCGCCGGAGGCCGAGGCAAAGGCAGCCCAGGAAGCCGCCACCGTCCTGCTCGGCCTGCCGTGGGAACTGCTCCACGACGGCAAGCGCTACCTCTTCCAGGGCGCGAAGCCCACCCGCGTCCGCCGCACCTTGCCGGGCACGGAGGCGATGGGCGTCGCCGTCGTCGCCACGCCCATCCGCATCCTGCTCGTCACCGCACGGCCGGAGGACGACTCCTGCGGCTACATCGACCACCGCGTCAGTGCGCAGCCGCTGGTGGATGCCATGGAGGCGCTGCCCGGTCAGGTGAAAATCCACGTCCTCAGCCCGCCCACATTGCCCGCCTTGAGCGCGGAACTCGACCGCGCCCGCAGCGAGGGCAAGCCCTACCACGTCGTCCACTTCGACGGCCACGGCGTCTATGACAAGACCGTCGGCCTCGGCGGCCTGTGCTTCGAGCTGCCCGAGGACACCGATAAGCTGGAGCAGCGTCGCCACGTCACCGTCCACACCAACGCGCTTGGCCCACTGCTGCGCGATCACCGCATCCCGCTCGTCTTCCTGGAGGCCTGCCAGACCGCGCAGGCCGAAAAGGCCTCCGAGAGCGTGGCCTCAGAGCTGCTGAAGGTCGGCGTCGCCTCCGTGGTCGCCATGAGCCACAGCGTCCTCGTCGAGACCGCCCGGCGCTTCGTCGCCGTCTTCTACAAAGCGCTCGCCGAGGGCAAGCGCGTGGGCGATGCCATGCTCGCCGGCCAGCGCCAGCTCAAGGACGACACCTTCCGCGGGCGCATCTTCGGCGCGGGCGAGCTGCGGCTGGAGGACTGGTTCGTGCCCGTGCTCTTCCAGGAAAGGGACGACCCCCAGCTCTTCAAAACCACACCCGCGCAGCAAACCGTGGCCGACTTCCAAGCCGCGCTCACCACTCGTCTAGGTGCCCTGCCGCCCGTGCCGGAGACCGGCTTCGTCGGTCGCAGCCGCGAGTTGCTCGCGCTTCAGCGTTTGTTGCGCCATGAACGCTATGCCGTCGTGCGCGGGCAGGGCGGTGAGGGCAAGACCACATTGGCCGCCGAGTTCGCGCGCTGGATGGTCCGCTCGCAGCAGATTCGCCGCGCCGCCTTCGTCTCGGTGGAGACGCATGGGCATCGCCTCGCCGTGCTCGATGCCATCGGCCAACAGCTCGTCGGCAAAGACTACTCCGCCGCCACCTTCGACGACTTGGAAAAGGCCCTCCTGCCCGTCGAGCGCGCGCTGCGGGAGAATGTGACCCTGCTCGTGGTGGACAACATGGAGAGCATCCTCCTCCCGCCCTTCATTCGCGACGAAACGCCGGAGGCCCTGTCCGAAGATGCCCGCGAGGAGCTGACCGCCATCCTCGCCCTGTGCCAGCGCCTCATGAGCGCAGGCGAGACGCGCCTCCTCTTCACCAGCCGCGAGCCACTGCCCGCGCCCTTCGATGTCGCCCGCCACCGCTGCGAACTCCACCAGCTCAACCGCGAGGACGCCGTGAAGCTCGTCGAGCGCGCGCTCAATGCCGCTGGCGCAGACGGCAGCGGCACCAGCGATGCCGCCCGCGAGGAGATCGAGGCCCTCGTCGATGCCGTCCACGGCCACGCCCGCACCCTGGCCCTACTTGCCCCAGAGCTACGCAGCCGGGGCGTGGAGGCCACCCGCACCGCACTCGTGGACCTGATGGCCCAGATGGAAAAGCAGTTCCCCGGCAACCGGGAGCAGTCTCTCTTCGCCAGCGTCGAACTGTCCCTCCGCCGCCTGTCCCAGGCGAACCGTGAGCGAGTGCGCGTGCTTGGCGTGTTTCACGGCGGATTTCAGATGAGCATTCCTCGGATCATGATGCAGTGGGAAGAGGACGACGTGGGCGCACTGGCGGTCGAGTTGATCGAGACCGGGCTGGCGACGCCGAACCGCTACAACCATCTCACGCTCAATCCCGCGCTCTGCCCCTACCTGCGCGGGCGTATGGAAAGTACGGAACGCGAGGCGCTAACGGCCCGCTGGGTCGAGGCGATGCGTGGGTATTCGGAGTTCCTCTACCAACAGAGCAACCAGAACGCCGAAGTCGCGGCGACGCTGACGGGGCTGGAGCTGCCGAACCTCTTTGCGCTGCTCGACATCGTACAGCACACGGGTGATGCGGAGGCGGCGATCGATCTGGCCACGTCGCTTTACAGCCTCCTGCAATGGGCAGGCAAACCACGGCTGCTAGAGCGCGTGGGGCAAGTGCGCGACGCCGCAGCGGCGTCGCTGGGCGATGCCTGGAATCACGCGCGGTTCGAGGCGACGCGGACCCGCATCGAGCAGGAGCTTGCCAGCGGGCGGATGCGCGAGGCGTTCGAGGGCGCGAAGCAGTTGCTCCAGCACGCACGGGCGGCGGGCGGGCAGGCGTATCCCGACGCCGACTACGATCTGGCGGGAGCATGCTTCCTCCTGGCCCGTGTGTTGAAAACGGCTGGCGGCGCGGAACAAGCCCTGCCGCTGCTGGACGAGGCCCGCCAACGCTTCGAAGCTGTGGCTAGGGAGAGTGACAACAAAGCTGCGCAAGGGATGGCGTCGATCCGCCTCGCGGACACTGGCGACTGTCTTCGCAACCTGGGTCGGCTCGATGAAGCGGCGGCGGCCTACGAAGAGAACATCCAGCGCGCAGAGCGACTCCCTGACGCACGACAAGTCGCTGTCGGCAAGATTCAGCTTGGTACGGTCCGCATGCACCAGCGCCGCTACCCGGAGGCTCTGGCGGCTTATGCCGAAGCGCGTGAGCGGTTCACGCAGTTGGACGAACCGGGCAGTATCGCCGTGATCTGGCATCAGACCGGCATGGTGTATCAGGATGCGGGCCAGCCGGAAGCGGCGGAGGATGCCTACCGGAAATCGCTCGCGATCGAGGTGCGGCTCGGAAATGTCGCCGGGCAAGCGCACACGCTCGGGCAACTGGGGATCTTGTATGGCGAGGTCATTAACCGCCCGGAAGAAGCGGTAAACTTCTACCGGCAAGCCGCGGACAAGTATGTCGAAATCAATGATGCGGCGGGCGAAGGGAGGCAGCGAAATAATCTCGCAGTCCTTTTGAGGAGACTCCGCCGCCTGGACGAAGCGCGGCAGGAAATCCGCTGGGCGATCGAATGCGGTGCCCAGTTCGGCCATTCTTCTTCTCCGTGGGCGTCATTGTCCATCCTCGCCGACATCGAGACGGATGACGGTGCTCCCGCCGCCGCTGCGGAGGCGAAGCGCAAGGCCATCGCCTGCTACCTCGCCTACCGCCGCGACGGCGGCGAGAACCACAACACCGATGGCCGCATCTGCCTCGCCGCGACCCAGTCCCTGCTCGCTGGCGACCCGGACGAAGCCGCGTCCCTCCTCCAGCAACTCGCCGCCAATCCCGACGCCGCGTGGCTCCACCCCTTCATCCGCGCCCTCCAAGCCGTCGTCGCCGGCAGCCGCGACCGCACCCTCGCCGAAGCCCCGGAGTTGAACTACTCGATGGCCGCCGAAATCCTCTTCCTGATCGAGACGCTGGAAAAGGCTGCGTAGTCAGTGAGTCACTCCACGGCCTTCCGCAGCTCCATCACCGTCCCAACGATGTGCTCCTCGGTCTTGTCACTCCATCGTGTGGGATGCGTGCCGTAGATCATCGCACCACCTCCTTCGTAGCCGCCTTCCTGCCAGATGCGCAGGCTGGGGATGTAGGCCATGACGTCGTTGGTGTAGCCGCTGACCCAGACAATCGGGTCTTTGATGTCCTGTTTGAGGCGTAGCGAGTAATCCACGACGACTTCGCCGCCGAGCGTGACCCAGGTGAGGTCGTTGCCGAGGCGAACAACCTGCACGGGATACGGATAAGTCGCTGGTAGCGGCCCCTCGTCGGCGATGCGCTGTAACACACGCGTGGCATGCGTGGACTTCCACTTGTCGGCGGACTTCTGCTCTTCGAGAAGCTGCTCCTGCGTCGGCAGCTTGTCGTAAGCCAGCGGAATCTCGCGATACGCGGCGCGGATCGGGCCGGTGAGGCGTTTCATGTTTGTCGTGAGCGCGGCTTCGACCGAGGTGGCGAGTGATTTGCCGTGTATCTGCGCCAGCTCCATCGTGCGGCGCGGGTAAGGGTTCTGATCGCCGCTGCAACCGTTCGCAAACATCGCGACGGCATCGGGGTGGGCCTGTTCGAGTGCCTGCTGCGCGTAACCGGCATAATCGCCGCTGAATTTCTGATGCCCCAGCGTCGTGCAGTGGCAGGCGTAGCCGAAGACAATCGCGATCTCTTTGCCTTCAACGCTGCTAGCCTTCAACACCGGCACGGTTTGATCCACCGGGCCGTTGGGATTCGGGAAATTGTTCCACCCCCCTTTGCCATCCGGCGTGCGGCGGTTCATCGAGACACCGCAGCGGGCGGTGCTGTAATCGAGATGGGCGGGCACGGATTTCTGAATCGCATCGCCAATCAAACGCACCATCGTGTCCTCCAGCTTTGCTGTGTATTCGGCGGCCTCTTTCTCACGCAGCGCCACATCATCCGCACCGAAAATCTTGCTCGTGCGCAGCTCCGGGCCGCTGTGCGTGTGCGAGGCGTTGATCGCCAGATTGGCAGGCTCGATGCCGTGCTCCTTCTTCACCCGCTCGGCCACGGCGAGGCGGAGATTTCGCGGCACACCGATCAAATCCATCGTCACCAGCGCAAACTTGGTTCCGGCTTCATCGGTAAGCACGAAGGCCTTTGCGAAAAGGTCCAGTTCAACGCCTTCTGAGGGCTTCGTGCGCCCCGCATAGCCCGCCATCCACATGGATTTCTCTGGCGTGATCTTCGCTGAGGCCGCACCAGCCTTCCAGGCGGGCTTTTCAGCAACTGGAGCAGCAGCGATGACAAAAACAGCGAGAAGGAAGGGCAGCCAGAGTTTCATGGCGGAGGGTAAACGCCAGCATCCATGCTTCTTTCTTGTCGCGGCGTGATTGAACCGGGACGGTCCAAGGCTTGCCCCTCATCCAGCTCCGAGTGGAAGTGCTGTTCAGGTCATGAGATCGGCCAGCGTAACGTGCGCGAGAGATTCAACGCGTTTCCATGCACCAGTGAAGTCGAGATGCCGCGTCATCGGCCCCGGCGCGACGATGCAGCGGATGCCAGCAGCCATTGCGGCACGGAGGCCGTTGAGGGAGTCTTCGAAGATGACGGCCTCCTCGGGCTGCACGCCGAGTTTTTCGGCGGCGTGGAGGAAGAGCGAAGGATCAGGCTTCACCTTGCCGGTGTCATCGACGGTGGAGATGTGATGGAAGTGATCGTGCAGGCCGAGCTGGTCCATCCATGAGTCGATCCACACACGCGGACTGCTGGAGGCGATGGCGATGCGCAGGCCGAGCGCGTCGGCCTCTTGCAGGCGATCCGCCACACCGGGCAGCAGGTGCAAATGCTGGCGCAGCTCACCCTCGCGGGTCTTGCGTGCGACCTCGACGGCGTCCCAGTCGAAGTCGCGCCCGGTGAGCTGTTCGAGGTCGCGCTTCGGGTCATAGACGCCGGTGATAAAATCCGTGCCAACGGCCTGCGCGTAGCGCTCCACGGGCAATTCGTGGCCGTGCTGGTCAAAGATCTCTCTCCAGGTGTGGTAACCGGTGCTTTCAGTGTCAACGATGAGGCCGTCGAAGTCGAAGATCACGGCGCGGATGGGTGGGGGCATGCGTTATGGAGTGCCGACGAATCGTCGGCCAGCCAACATCTTTTTTTGCCGACGATTCGTCGGCGCTCCATAATGGCGGATGCTCAGCCTGCGAAAACCCTCCCACGAACGTCTGCGAGAGCTGCTGGAGTCATGGAGTGATGAACCTTTGAGCTACACGCCACCGCTTCACGATGGATTCATCGCGGATGAGCATGCGGTGAGACTAGGGAGTGGTGAAGCAACCTACCGAAAGGCAT
>CAXNGR010000080.1:0-9412 GCA_964201265.1 Verrucomicrobiaceae bacterium | reverse complement strand
TTCACAGCGGAAGGGTTTTTGACCGCTTTGGCCGGCGGGTCAAAATGCACCGAATAGCTGCCCTTCTTTTTCACGCCGGCGCATTGGCTCATGGCGAGAGCGAAACCTGTGAGGACGAGCAGTTTGACAGAACAACGGAGAACGTGGGTGATGGTCTTCATGCGAGGCCTGCCATTAGCACGAGTTCGGAAGCACTCCACCGTTTTTCTTCATGCCTGCAACGTTGACATGACACCCGGCGAAACTTTGACCATGGCTCCGCGTTGTATCGAAACTCATGCCCGCCCCCACCCTGATCGACGTTCTCGTCCGTACCGCTGCCAGCGCCGGATGCGAGGAGCCTACCCGCCTGCGCCACACCCTCGAACTCGCCTCAGACAAGCATCAGCCGCTGATCGAGGCGCTGGTGGACGCTAACATGGTCGATGAGGACCGTTTTTTCGCCCAACTGGCCACCGGCCTTGGCATGCCTTTCTCTGAAAACGGCATTGCCGATGCTGCGGAAGGCTTGCACAGCCGTTTCCCTGCCAAACTGGCGTTGCGTCACCGCATTTGCCCAGCCCAGGTGGCGAATGGTGAGGTGACGATCCTCACTTACAACCCCTTTGATCTCAGCGCACGCCAAGCCGTGGGCCAAGAACTGCATAAACGCGTCCACTGGCAGATCGCACCCCGTCATCGCATTTTAGAAGCGCTGCATCAAGGCTATGGCGTCGGCGCGGAGAATTTTGAGGAGTTGCTCGAAGGCCGCGAGGCGGGTGATGACAATGACGACATGAAGCAGGAGACCACCGTGCTGGACGAGGCAGATGAGGAGGCCACGGTGATGAATTTCGTGAACCAAGTCTTCCGCGAAGGACTCAAGGAACGCGCAACCGACATTCACGTCGAGCCGCTGGAACGCGATCTGCGCATACGCTATCGCGTGGATGGCAAGCTCCTCGAAGTTCCCGTGCCGCCAAACATGCGACTGCTTCAGGCATCGTTGATTTCGCGTCTGAAAATCATGGCGCACCTCGACATCGCCGAGCGCCGCATGCCGCAGGACGGTCGCATCAATTTGGAACTTGATGGCGAGCCAATCGACGTCCGCGTGGCGACGATTCCGAGCGTGAACGGCGAATCCGTCGCCCTCCGTCTGCTCACTCGCAAAAAATTCGACATCTCGATGCTCGGACTCGACGACAAGACCGAGGCCACCATTCGCAAGCTGCTTGCCGCGCCGAACGGCATCATCCTCGTCACCGGCCCCACCGGTTCCGGCAAGTCGTCCACGCTCTACACCTTCCTCAAGGAATTGAACACTAAGGAGCGCCGCATCGTCACCATCGAAGACCCGGTCGAAAACAAGCTCGACGGCATCATTCAAATTGCCGTGAAGCCGGAAATCGACCTCACCTTCGCCGCCGGTCTGCGCAGCATCCTGCGTGGCGACCCGAACGTGATCATGGTCGGTGAAATGCGCGACCAAGAAACCGTCGAAATCGCCATTCGTGGCGCTTTAACCGGCCATTTGGTGTTTTCCACCCTCCACACCAACGACGCCGTCGGCGGCATCTCCCGTCTGCTCGACATGGGCATCGAGCCCTTCATGATTTCATCATCGGTCCGTGCATTCCAGGCGCAGCGCCTCGTCCGCACGCTGTGCGGCATCTGCAAGCAACCTGCGCATCATGAGGATAGCCACCTTCGCAGCATCGGCTTCCCGATGGAATGGAAAGGCAAGCTCTTCAAACCCGTCGGCTGCCGCTCCTGCCGCAACACCGGCTTCACCGGCCGCCTCGCCATCATGGAAATCTGCCTCATGACCGAAGCGCTTCAGGACAAGATCAACAACCGCGCCAACACCATGGAACTCAAAGCCCAGGCACTGAAGGACGGCATGGTGCCGATGCGTCAATATGGCTTCCGCAAAGCCTCCGAGGGTGTCACCACGCTTGAGGAAGTCATGACCGTCACGGCGGCGAGTGAGTGAGATTGCAATCAACTCCCGCTGATCTAATAACGCGCCATGCCCGCCTTCGCCTACACCGCCCTAACTGCCACCGGACAGACCGTTTCCGGCTCTGTCACCGTTGGATCGCGGGCGGAGGCGTTTCGGAACATCGAGGCGCAGGCTCTCACACCTGTGAAGGTCACGCAGGAGGAGAAATCGGCTGCGGCGCAGGCCCGGGCGGACGCGGCGGAAGGGCCGGTGAAACTGAAGCGCGCACAGTTGATCCTGTTCACGGAGGAAGTGGCAGATCTGCTCGATGGCGGCCTGCAAATCGACCAGGCATTCCGCGTGATGCAGGAGCGGCAGGAGGCTGACGTGATGCGGCGTGTTGCCACCACCATGCGCAACGAGTTGCGCGAGGGCTCCACGGTGGCGAAGGCTCTGAGGAAGGCCTCGCCGAGTTTTGATGAGTTGTACTGCAACCTGGCCGCCGCTGGCGAGGTCAGTGGCTCTCTACCGAGCATTTTGCGACGTCTGGCCACGAATCTGAACGTCATGGCCGAGCTTCAGGCCAAGGTGACCTCCGCCATGATCTACCCGGCATTCCTCATCGGCGCGTGTGTGGTGCTCATGGTCGTCTTCATGACGTTCATGGTGCCGCAGATCATGGATTTGATGGGAAAAAACGGTCAGCAGCTCCCCGCGGCCACGCAGTTGCTCATCAGCTTCAACAACTTCATGGGCCAGTGGTGGTGGGTCATCCTCATCGCCATCACTGCCGTCTTTTTGACCTTTCGCGGCTACATTTCCAGCCCCAAGGGCCGCCTGTGGTGGGATGAGACGCGGCTGAAGCTGCCGCTCTTCGGTCCAATCATGAGCATGCGCTTTTACGCGCAGTTCGCGCACTCGCTGGGCAATCTGATCTCCAACGGTGTGCCGCTGCTCAACAGCATCCGCCTCGTGTCGAAGATCTCGGCCAATGTGTTCATTCAAAACCTCCTGGCGAAGGTCACAGCCCAAGTTTCCGAAGGGGCACCGCTTTCCACCGCGCTCCGAAAGGTCGGCAGCTTCCCGCTGCTGCTGGCGGACATGATCGCCGTGGGCGAGCAGACCGGTCAGCTCGGCAAGTCGATGGAAAAGTGCGCCGCTCGCTATGACAAGGAACTCGACAAGCGCATCAAGCGCATGACCGCCATGATCACGCCAGTCATCCTCATCATCATGGCTGTCATGGTCGGCACCGTGGCCTACTCCATCGTCGCCGCCATCGCCCAAAGCGTCACTGGCATCCGCGGCTGAGGCTGCGAAACCCTGGCTATTTCCTCCTGTTCAACACGTTCAAATCCTTGTTCAATCTCTCCTCCATGAAACACCGCACACCCAAAGCCCGCATCCGCCGCACCGCCGCCTTCACGCTCATCGAGATCGTGATTACCCTAACCATCATCGCCATCCTGGCCTCCGGCTCGATTTATCTGCTCAAGGGCCAGATCGACTCCGCCAAAGACACCCGTGTGGGCAGCGACCTCCAGGCCATCGGCATCGCCCTTCAGAGCTACGAGTCCCGCGCCCTGCGCAAGCCGACGACCGAGCAGGGATTGAAGGCGCTGGTGGAAAAGCCCACCATTGAGCCGATTCCTGAAAATCACCGCACCTTCATGAAGGAAGTGCCGAAAGACCCCTGGGGGCAGGAATACAAGTACCGCATCCCCGCCCAGAAGTCGAAAGACGACTACGATGTGTGGTCCGTGGGCGCTGACGGCCAGGACGGCACGGAGGATGACATCGGCAACTGGAAGCCGGGTGTGGTGGCGAAGTAATGACGAATAAGGAATCTCCGAATGACGAATGAAGCCCCAATGACGAATGACGAAGCCTGCGATGCGCCCTGCATTCGCGCTTCATTCTTCAGTCGTCATTCGGCCATCAGAATTCGTCAGCCACGCGGTTTCACGCTGATCGAAATCATCATCGCCCTAACCATCGTCGCCGTGCTGGCGGCGGCGGCGGTGCCGATGCTGAAGGGATTTCAGGATGAACGCGTGGCCAGAGAGCCCGTCGCCAAGCTGGTGCAAATGGCGCGTGAGGTGCGCATGCGGGCGATGACGGAGAAGCGGCCGTACCAGGTAGCGTTTCACAGCCGGGGCTTCACCGCCTCGCGCTACTTCAATCCGTATCTGCAACTCGCCGAGCTGGAGGAATTCATCGCCACGGCAGAAAATCCGCCTGCAGAGGAAAAGCCGTTCGAAACAAACGACCTCGACAACGGAGGCAAGCTTACCAAGACCACGGACCTTCCACTGGCCCCGCCTGCGCCGAAGTACGACGAACACTGGACCGAAAAGTACGAGATGCCCGAGGACATGCAGTATGCCATTCAGTTCTGGTATGACACGGAACCCATGTTTCTCGAAGGCGATCTGGTGAAGCTGTGGGTGTTTCAGCCCAGCGGCATTTGCCAGCCACTTAAAGTCCACATCCAGCGCGAGTCCGCGACGTTTGATGTCGAATTCGCAGCCCTCACGGCGGACGTCGTGAAAGAGAGCGTCGATATGCGATGAAAACTCATGCGAAGAGCAAATGGCAAAGGGCAAAGGGCCAGAGCATGGCCCTAGCAGGTGCCATTCCCTCCAATTCCTCATTCCTCATTCGTCATTCGTCATTCCGCCGGAAAGGCGGCTACATCCTGTTCGAACTCGTGCTCGCACTGGGGATTTTCGCCATTGCTGTGCTGGGACTGGCAAAATCGCTCAACCAAGCGCTGGAGACGGCGAATTTGTTGAAGCGGGACCAGATCATCCGCATCGGCATGCGCAATTTTTTGGAGGAGATCCGGCGCAAGCCGCTAACGGACATGAGCACCTCCATGATGGACACGACCTACGGCGTCACCTACACCAGCGTCACGGAGCCGGTGACGCTGCGCACCACGAGTGGCACCAATCTGTCGGACATTTACAATCTGACCATCAAGGCCACGTCGAGTTTCAACGAAGTGCCGGAGGAGGCCACCCTGAGTGTTTATGTTTACAAGCCCGCCCAGCGATAACCCAAGCGAAGGGCGCAGGGCGAAGGGCTTAGAGCCCAAGCCTCAGCTCCGATGCGTTTCAAAGCGCCAGAGTCCTCAAACTGGCGCTTTGCTCTTCGCCGCACGCTCTACGCGCCGGGCTTTCACCCTGATCGAGGTCGTGATCGGCATCACGCTGCTCTCGATGATCACGGCCACGCTGTTCGCGATCATCCGCGGCTCGATGCGCGGGGCCTCGGAGATCGAGCAACTGCAACGAGAGAGCGACTCGGTGAACCGATTCATTGAACTCAACCGCAAAGCCTTCTCCTCGCTGCCTGCCACGGCCACCTTGAGCCTGAAACTGGTGCAAAACACCGAGCCGGTCATCCAAGAGCTGACCGTCGCTGGATCACCCGATTGTTTCCCCTTCGGGATGAACCCCATCACCCTGAAAGACACGATTCTCAGACTGAGACCGCATCCTGATGGTCTCGTGGACGACAACAACATGCCCCTGCACTACCTGTCCATCTCACGCGAAGACTTGATCCCGCAGACGGATGACCAGCAGACTGGCATCCGGCAGGAAACGACCGGCTTGTATGCGCCCGATGAGGAAGGGCGCTACTGGATGCCGCTGCTGCCAGACGTGGTGTCCTTCAAGTGGCGGTTTTACGTCGAGAAAGAGCAGACGTGGTATGAAGAATGGAGCAAATCCGCATGGCCAGACCTCATCGAAGGGCTGCTCGTGCTCAAAAACCGCACGCAGCCGATCCGCATGGTTTACACGGCTCCCGTGATCGAACTCTCACCCGGCAGGACGCCGAGTGCTTCGTCTTCCACGAGCAGCAGCACCTCAACCGCCACGCAGCCAACAGGTGGCGGGGGGGGCGGAGGCCGTGGTGGTGATGGAGGCGGGCGTGGTGGGCAAGGTGGCAACACACCCCAAGCCCAGGGAGGAGGCAGCCCCCAGCCATGAAAATGCCCTCATTCCATTCAACGAATCACCGCCAACCGCGCAGGAGACGCGGCTCGGCCCTCATGCTCATGATCTGGGCTGTGCTGCTCATGTCCATCACCGTCATGGGAGTGGTGGAATATGTCCGCTCCAGCGCGGAGGAGGCCAAACTGGCGGCGTATGAATTTCGCGCCCTTCATCTGGCGGAAAGTGGCCTCGCGGTAGGAATGCACCCAAACACACGACGCGGTGATCTGGTGTTGAAGCAGAAAATCGGACCAGAAAGCGGCTTTGATGTCGTGATCAATTACGAGGGCGCTCGCATCCCGATCAATTACGCCACCGATGAGCGCCTGCGTGAGGCGATCTACAATCTGCTCATCTACTGGCAACTCAACGCCGACGAAGCGGCCATCGCCGCAGATTCACTGGCCGACTGGATCGACAACGACAGCTCCCCACGCGCCAACGGTGCCGAGGCCGACTATTACCAGCAACTCGGCATCTACGACGCGCCGCGAAACCAGGGTTTCGTGCGTGTCGATGAAATGCTGCTCGTGCGCGGCATGGAGGCCGTGGACCGCCGAAAGCCCGACTGGCGCGAGTATTTCAGCATCTATGGAGAAGGGCAGATCGACCTGCGCACCGTGTTCAAAGACGTGCTGCTGGCCGTAACCGGTGCCTCTGAAAGTGATGTGAACCGCTTCATCACCGAGCGCGATGGCGCGGACGGTATCCCCGGCACCGAAGACGACCGCCGCATCCGCGATGAGGAGGCCTACCAGCTCCTCGGCCTGAGTGGCGACCGGCTTGCCGCCATCCGTGGCATCGTGAATGACGACGACACCACCCTACGCCGGATCACCAGCATCGGCTGGGTCGGCACGAAACGCGCCAAGATCATCGTCGTGACTCGCCGCAACGCGGAAACCGGGGCGCTGACTTATTTGGGGCGCATGGAAGAGTAACGGCGTTCGCGGAATGACGAAAAATCGCTCGACACCCGGTTCATCACTCATCATTCCACATTCGTCATTTCCCGTCGCAACTTCCCTGCTTCCTGCACGTTGTAACCGCCTCTTCCACCCGAATGTCCCTTTCTGCCGCCACTCTGCTCCTTCCCGCCCCTGATGCCGCTTGGCGTGTGTGGAAGCCAAGGGCAAGCTCCTCCACGGAAGCCGTGGAAAGCCCGGCCGAGACCGCCCATCTGGGCAAACAACTGGTCATCGGCCTGCCCGCGACCGCCTGCCGGACTGTCGGCCTCATCCTACCGCAGACGGACAGTGAGCTGCTGGAGCAGATCATCGCCACCCAGCTTGAGCGCCGAGGATTCAAACTTGAGCAGGACAGCGCGGGAAAAAACTACCGCTGGCATCTGCTGGGCACCCAGGGCGGCCAGAGCATCGTCAGCGTCGATCTGTTGAGCGATCCATTTCCAAGTGCCCTTGCGGCGCAGCATGCGAGTGATTACACCGCTGCATTGCGGCTGGCGCAGCTTCCCGCCGGGCATCTCGTCATCACGGAGGAACAGGGAGACCTCGTGCTGGCCGCCAGCCATCAAGGCAAGCTGTATCACAGCCACATTTTCGCCCAAACTCCCGCCACGGAGGAGGCCCTGGCCTTGGAAATCACCCTGGCCAGGCTCACGCTGGAGTCTGAGCTCGGCATCGACAGCATCTCCGGCGTGGCGCTGGTGGGAGCGAATTTTGAGCGCAGCCTCTGCACCCGCCTCAGTTCGCTCCTCGAACTGCCGGTGCGCATTGTGGCCGAGCTGGCTCCAAACACCGCGCTGGACACGCGTGATTGGGGCAAAATGCTCCCCGCCGACATCCGCCATACCCAGATCGCCAGCACGCGCCGAGGCAAAATCACCCGCGCTCTCGTGCTGGGTGGCATGCTGTATGTGTCCTTGGCCTTCCTGGCCTTCGCTTACCTGCACTATCAAGAGCAGCGCGCCGCACGCCTGACCGAGGAGGTCGAACTCACCAAGGAACCCGCCGCCGCTGTGCGTCAGGCCACCCAGCGCTGGAAGGCGCTCGCTCCTGCCATTGAGCCAAAGCGCTACCCCATGTTTCTGCTGGCAGAGATCAACCGCATCATGCCCGGCAGTGGCATCGTGATCCGTGAATTCGAGGTGAAAGGCATGGAGATCGAGATTCGTGGCGAGGCGCGTGACGCGCAGCTCGCCGTGCAATTCGTCGAGGACATCAAAAAGAACCGCATCCTCAGCCGCTACGAGTGGACGGCCCCGCGCCCCGAACTCAAAGGCACCACCGCCACCTTCCGCGCTCAAGGCAAGCTGCTCTGACCGGCATTCGTCATTCCCCCTTCCCTCATGGCCCTCGCCCTCACCCAACGTGAAAAAAACCTCCTCGGTGCCTGCATCGCCGCGCTGGTGCTCATGGCCACGTTCATCATCCTGAAGCAGTTCCTCGACCGCCGCACCGCTGCGCTGGCGAAGATCTCCGCTCTGGAGGCTGAAAAGCAGGAAAACGAAGGCTATCTGGCGGATCGCGAGTTCTGGGACAAGCGCGCCCGCTGGCTGCGCGAAACGATGCCTACCACTGAGAGCCTCGGTACGGCTCAGGCGCAATTGCTTGAGGAGATTCAAAACGTCGCGCTGGACTACGAACTGCAGTTTCAAAAACAGCCCGTGCTGCTGCCAGAGTCCAAGGACAGCAAAGACAACGCCGCCGTGTATCGCGAGGCCGCCATTGAGGTCCGGCTGCGTGGAGATCAGCCCACCGTGCTCGGCTGGCTCGCCTCGCTGCAATCCCCAGAAAAATTTCAAGCCATCAAGCAGGTTGAGATCGAGATCGACGCCAAGGCCAAGGAAAAGACCCCGCAGGTGCTCTGCAACCTCGTCCTGGCCCGTTGGTTCAAGCCAGACACCGGACTCTGACCATGAAACCGACGCTGCTCCTGCTTTTTCTCTCCGCTGTCGCCCCCTTGGGTGCCCAGGAGGCTTCGACTGCCGCGCCACTCACCACGGCGGACTTGGTTCCACTGCCAGGAGATGATTTGGACCCCACTCTCCCAGCCGCCACGCCTGCAGTGCCGCCAAGCAAGCCGGTCGATCCCGACCTGCCGCAGCCGTTTGATCCAAACACACTCACCGCCGTCGTCGAAAACTCGCCCTTCACCCGCATCGTCAGCATTTCTGACTCGCTCGTGCTCACCGGCATGGCCTACGTCGATGGCAAGCCGGTCGTGACCATTTTTGACAAGACCGCCAAGCAATCCATCGTCGTTTCCGACGAGCCGAACCTCAAAGGCTGGAAGCTCGTGGGAGCCAGACCCTCGGATAAAATCGACTACGCGCAGGCCCAGATTTCCATCGGCGGGGAAACCTTCAGCATCCGCCACACCTCTCTGAGCAAAGACGACATGCGCCCCGACAAGCGTGAAAAAGGCCAACCCGGCGGACCACCGCCGCCACCCGGCGGCGGTGAGCGCTTCAGTCGTAGCAATCGGGGCCCCAGCGAAGAAGACCGAAAAAAGTACGAAG
>CAXNGR010000079.1:0-9511 GCA_964201265.1 Verrucomicrobiaceae bacterium | reverse complement strand
CCCCAGGCCGATTACTACGGCATGCCCATGATGGTGGAGCCGCTGGTGTTTCAGCCGAACGAAAAAGCCGGCGGTTACATGGTCAATGGCGACGAAACCGCCATCACCTACCTCGTGCGTCAGGCCGTCGAACTTGGAGCCGACATCATCAAGGCCGATCCCACCGATGATGTGAGCATCTACCACAAGGTCATCGAAGCCGCCTCCGGCATCCCGGTGCTCGTGCGCGGCGGTGGCCGCGTGAGCGACCGCGAAATCCTCGAACGCACGCAGGGTCTTCTCCAACAAGGCGCCTCCGGCATCGTCTATGGCCGCAATGTCATCCAGCATCCGAATCCGAAGGGTATCACCCGTGCCCTGATGGCCATGGTGCATGACAGCGCGAGCGTCGATGCGGCTCTGGCGATGGTGTAGCGCAACCGTCTCGGTTGCCGTCTGCAAGCGGGACGCTTGCACTACAAAAAGAAAGCCGGGGCTGCTTTCGCAAACCCCGGCCCCGCTCGTTGTTGGTTGCGGTAATTATTTGATGTCGCCCGCGAAGCCAGCGCTGTTCAGCGCGGCGACGAGGTCGGCTTTGGCGAATTCGCCTTCGACGGTGAAGGATTCGGCTTTGGAAACGATGTCATACTTCGTCACACCGGCCACGGCCTTCACGGCGTCCGTCGCGGCATCGGCGCACTTCTGGCAGCAGAGATGCACGCCGGAAACGGTGGCCTTGGCGACCTTGGACTCAGGCTTGGAGGCGGTGGCGGGCTTTTTGGCGGCAGACTCGTCGCCTTCGATGGTGCCGTAATAACCGGCGGCGATGATGGCCTCGGCGACTTTCTTCGCGTCGGACTTCTTCTTCGTGGTGATCGTCACCTTCTTGCCCGCAGGCGTGACGGTGACGTCCTTGAAATCAGCGGCGGCTTTGGTGATGCCGTTGGCGCAACCGCGGCAGCAGTTGTGAACGCCATTCAATGTGATGGTGGTCTCGGCACGCGCGAACGCGGCCAGAGCAAACAGGGAGAGCAGAGTGAGTTGCTTCATAAGCGACTGCTGAGACGATACGGCACGCTGTTTTCTTTGCACTAATTAATTTTTAACGACGAATCGCTGTCATGAAGCCGCGTGCGACAGCGGTGTCATGATACCCACCTGCGGTGAAGCCAGCCTCATCGAGCAACGCCGCATACTCGCTCGTGCTGTAGCATTTCCCCTGCGTGGAGTGCATCAGCAGGCACGAATACTCGGCCACATGCAGTGGGCCGGTCTTCGTCGCGTTGATGAAGGCATCGTGAATGATGAGCAAGCCGCCGACTGGCAGTGCCGCATGCGAAACAGCGAGCAGTTTCTTCACATCGGCCACGCCCCAGTCGTGCAGCACGTTGGAATAAAGATGCACATCGCATCCGCTCGGCAAACCATCGAACATGTTGCCCGTCGCCACGCTGACGCGATCCGCGCAGCCGCGTTCTTCGATCAATTTGGCCGCGATGCGATCCACAGGTGCTTGATCAAACGCGATGGCCTTCAGGTGCGTGTGCTGCGCGGCGATGGCGCACGCGTAGATGCCGGAACCAGCGCCGATATCAAGCAAGGACGAACGCCCGGTGAGGTCGAGCTTCTTGGCGAGCGCCTGCGAGAGATACAGACCACGACAATCCATCGCTGCGGTGAACTTCCGCGCGAAGTCCTCCTGCTCCATCGCCTTGTGCCAGTCGAATGAGGCCTTGTCGCCGCTCCAGCCTGCTGGCTTGTCGGATTTGAGCACTTCCAGATAATCCCGCGCGATGGGACGGTCATGCAGTGACGCATAATACGGCCGCACGTCCCACACAGATCCTGCACGCAGATGTTCCATGGCCGAGGCCGCAGCGTGATAGGTGCCACGGTGATCTTCCACCCAGCCATTGGATGCGAAGAGTGTCAGCATCACATCCACCGGCCGCTCTTTGAAACCAAAGTGATCACAGATGCCGCTCAAGGAAGATGGATTCGCTGACAGCCAGGTGAAAAAGTCGATGCTCAGTGCCGCGGAGATCAAATCGACCGCGTAGAGACTGTCGCGATAGCGGTAGATGTTGAGCGGATCGGTCTGCGGAGCGGAAGTGAGGTCGTGCGGCATGGGACCGCATGATGAAGTCGTCCATTCCGGGCGGCAAAACCTGATTTCACTTTTTAGCCAGCGGGGTGATGAGGTTACCCGTGATGAAGAGGAACCTGGAAACGCCTTCGGAAGCCTGGGATCCCAAAACGACCGTCTGACCGTCCCAGATGGTGACGGCCGTGGAAATGATTCTGGCGGGGTTTTGATCCTGCGAGGGCGTACGAATGATCAGCTCGATGGTGTTTCCGTCGGGGCCGATCATGGGATCGACTTTCATCTCCTGACCTCCCATGACGGCGGGACGGCCATACATTTGTGAGTTCGGATTGGGCTTCAGCACTTCCAGCTTGGCATCGGCGGAGACGGCGAGTCTCTTCATCAGCTTTTCGAATTGAGGCGGGGTGAAGATGCCACTCAGGATGAACTGTTGCAAAACTGCGGGAGGTGGCGGCTCGGTAGTTGCAGGTGTTTGGGTGGCGTCCACCTTTTCGGTAGAAGGGTGCAGCCAGTCATTCATCTGCTTCACAAGATCGCCTTTCATCTCGACGACTTTCACGCTGAGATGCACGCTCTTTTTGACCTCGACCTTGTTCAGGGCATAAATCCATGCCTCGATGAGTTCGAGGTTGGCCTTGGTGTTCCGCACGGTGAGATTTCCATCCTTGAGCATCGCGTCTGCTGCCTTCGGGAAGGTAATTCCAGCGGCCTTGAGCACTTCGAGAGGCGGCTTGTCCTGCGCGAAGCTAGCGGGAGCCTTGTAAACGCGCACCGCCCACTCGCTCGCTTGTTTGTCCGCCGCCGCTGCCGCGACTATCTGGCTGCGTGCACTGGCACCCGGGCGAACGCCATCAAAACTCGATATTTCTTTACCGCTCGGATCGAGAGCCTGAGCGGTGAGGAGCACCGTGAGTGGCTTTTTCGAAGTTTCCAGATGCAGCAGCAGTGTCTCGCCGCTGGCGAGCGCAGCCTGCCCTGCGATCTTGTGCAACATCACCTTATCCCAATCGGCCTGCGCCGCGTTTTTGAGAGACCAAGGGTCTTCAGAAGTGGGGTTGATTCCAAACTCAACTTCCGCAGCCAACGTCGTTTTGCCTTTCTCAGGCCGACTCATGTCGATAAATACTCGAGGACCGAGAAGCTTCATGTCACCGGAAAGACTGCCGTCTGAAAGCACTTTCGGCAGCACCTCGCGCACGATCTCAATTCCCGCCCGCTGACCGAATTTAGTCGTCACTCTAGGGGCCGCGAGAAGATGGATGTCTTTTTTCTGCGAAACACTTTGGATGAGTGCCTTCGCTTCGTCACCTGACAAAACACTGCCGTGGACGCCATAGTGGCGATCCGCCGAGATCATCTGGCAGGTGAGATACACCTGGGGGAATTGAATGGAGAGGTCATCAATGACTGAATCAGCCAACGCGATGTTCGCCAGTGTGTTCCGCACAATGAGCTGGGAGGTTGACGGATTGAAAACGGCAGATGCATCCGGCGGGAAGGTGATGCCGTGCGTTTCGAGCACTTGCCGCGCTGTTATTCGCTCAGTGGACTGCTTACTGACAACAGGGGCTTTCTGATCCTGGATGGCAAAAGGGTCTCGAAGTTCCTGACTGCGGCTGAGAAAATCCGGCGCGACTCGGTAGGTCCGCACGAACATCGTCTTGTCCTTGGGGTCAGCTTTTGCTGCCTCCTGCGCAGCCACTGTGACAATGCCGAACGAGGCCGCAAAGAAGGGCGCTAGAACGGCGAAGGCAGCGCAACCAAGCACGAACAACGCGCCGAGCCTCTTCCGCACGCCACGGGCTTCCATGAGCGCCACGAGTCGCGCTTTGAGCCGCCTTGCCGGTCGAGAATGAGCGATGGGCATCACGCAACTCGGCTGCGGAGACGCTTTGGCGGCCCAGGCGAGCAGGAAGTCGGCGTAATCGTCATGAGCACGATCTTCCCCGACGGCGGCGGCATCGCAGGCCTCCTCGCGGGCGCGGGCATATTCCTCGATGAGGGCGTGGATGAAGGGATTCCACCACAGGAAAGCGCGGACGATGTTTTGCAGCAAAACGGCCACGGTGTCGTGACAGCGCAGGTGCTCGGATTCGTGCCGGATGAGCCAGCGCCACTGCTGAGGTGTGAGTTTTTCAAATGCGGTGCTTGGAACAGCGATCACCGGAAACAACCAACCAGCGACGCAAGGCGTGCCATCACCCTCAAAGACGCTCATGCGCTCGAATCGCACATCTTTGGGCAGCGAATCGATTTCAGCCTGCGTGAGATCACGCAAACGCCACGCCCAGCGCTGCACGCGGATGCTTTGGATCAACAAACGCAGCAACAGTGCAGCCGTGACGAGCCAAGCCAGCCAGCGAAGGCTTTTCACCACGTCATTCACGTCCCAAGTCGGTGCTGGAGCCACGGGCATCGCGACAGGTGTGGTCACAGGTGCGACGGTGACACGCCAGTCGGCCTCAAACGTCTCGCGCAGCGGTGTCCAGACGGGCACGGGCTGTTGCGGCGGGAAGAGATCGCGCATCGAGATATCGAAGGGGCTGTAGAGACACATCAGCACGGCCAGATTCGCCAGGATGCAGCGGCGCATGGCATCGCGGATCACGAAGCGTACCAGCAGCCAGGCCGCCCCGCCGATGACGAGGCTGTGAACGATGAAATTGAGCAGAGTAATGGTTTCAGCGCTCATGCCTCGCCTCCCTTCTTCGTGCGGACGAGTTTGCGCAGCTCGGCGAGTTCTTCCTCGGTGATGTCGCCGCTTTCGACGAGGCAGCGGACGAGGGCGAGATTGCTGCCGCCGAAGAAGCGCTGTTTCAGCTCCGCGAGCACGCTGGTGCGGCCGCGCTGCTCAGGCACGGCCGGTTCGTAGGCGTGGCTGCGGCTGGAGTCATCACGCACAATCCAGCCTTTGGCTTCGAGGCGGGTGAGTTGGGTTTGCAGTGTGTTGCGCGTGACGGGCTCGCTGCGGCCCTGGTTCACGGCTTCGAGCAGTTCCAGCACGGAGGCGGGATGCTTTTTCCAGAGGATGTCCATCATTGCCTGCTCGGCGGCAGAGAGCGGTGGGAGTGATTTTTTCGCCATATTTCGAGAGTTTGCCGACAAGTGTCGGATTTGTCGAGATAAAAGTCCGACAGATGTCGGATGACACGAAGGCACGCCCTCTATCTCGTGATGGATTCCGCCCTTCGCGGCCGTTGACTTGCGTCCCAACTCCTGACAGCATCGCGCACCATGTCCTCTCCCGCACCCACGCTCACCACCAAGCACTGGCTCATCATCATCATCGCCAGCATCGGCTTCCTGTTTGACACGTACGAGCTGCTCATGACGCCGCTGGTGGCTGCTCCGGCCATCGCAGAGTTGCTGAAGCTGCCGCCGAGTAACCCGATCGTCACCAGTTGGGTGGGCAACCTGCTGACCATCGCTGCGGTGTGCGGCGGTGTGTTCGGCCTGCTGGGCGGCTGGCTGATCGACAAATTCGGCCGCAAGACCATCATGGCGGCGAGCATCTTCCTGTATTCGGCCGCGCCGTTCTGTGCCGCTTATTCGACCACGCTGGGCTGGTTTGTGTTCTTCCGCAGTGCCACTTTCATCGGCGTTTGCGTGGAGTTCATCGCTGCGGTGACGTGGCTGGCGGAGGTGTTCCAGGACAAGAAGCAGAAGGAGAAATGGCTCGGCATCACGCAAGCTTTCGCCTCCGTGGGCGGGGTGGCCGTGACGGTGATGAGCATCTGGATCAACGGTAAACTTAAGGCTGGCGGACTTCCTTCCTTCTCGCTGCCAATCGGCCTCGATGGCGCCGTCGGTTCCTGGCGCTACCTGCTCATGACGGGCATCTTGCCCGCGATCCCCATCGCGCTGCTGCTGCCGTTTGTGCCGGAAAGTCAGGTGTGGAAGGAGAAAAAAGCCTCTGGAGCACTCAAGCGGCCGAGCTTCAGCGGACTGTTCTCGCCGGAGCTGCGTAAGGTCACGCTCGTGACGACGATTCTCTCCGCCTGCGCCTACGGCATCGCCTTCGGTGCGCTGCAAGTCACCGTGGCACGCGTGACACCCGGTCTGCCGGAACTCGCGCCGCAGGCGAAGATCATGGCCCCGATGATTGCCGAGGCGAAGTCGCTCAACCTAGCACTGAACGACGCCATCAAAGCTGACGACAAGCCCAAGCAGGGCGAACTGCGAGGCAAGATCAAAGAGAACGCCGTCGCGCAGGCACCACACAAGAAGGTTGTCGATGAGATGAGCGGCAAAGTGCAGTTCCGTCAGGAGATGGGCGGACTGCTCGGCCGCGTGCTGCTGGCTGTGCTGCTCATCGTGGGCATCAGCCGCGTGGCCTTGCTGAAGGTCTTCCAGGTGCCCGCGCTCATCATCCTGCCCGTGACCTATTTCATGCTGTTTGAGAAAGGCGGCGAGGCCTTCCTGTGGGGCTATTTCCTCTGCGGCCTCGTCACCGTGGCGCAGTTCAGCTACTTCGGTGAGTACCTCCCGAAAATCTTCCCGCTCCATCTGCGCGGCACTGGCGGCAGCTTTGCCACGAATGTCGGTGGGCGCATGATCGGCACCTGCATGGCCGTCGTGAACACGAGCTGGCTCGCCCCGCTGCTCGCCGGGGGCATCCAGAACGTGCGTCCGTCGCATGTGGCCATGGCCGCCGGCTACATCGCCACGTCGATGGCCGTGATCGCGCTCATCGTCGGTTTCTTCCTGCCGGAGCCGAAGGCGGAGGAAGGTTAAGCCGAGAGAGCGGAAGTCGTGGCGGCGTAATCCTGCCGCCATGATTTCACGTCTCCTCTCCATCCTCTTCCTAGCTCTCGCCAGTTTCTCTCTCCACGCGCAGGAGAAAGACGACGGCAAACTTCGCATCATCGTTTTCGGTGCGCATCCCGACGATGCCGAGTACAAAACAGCCGGCACCGCGGTGAAGTGGGCGCGGCTAGGGCATCATGTGAAGCTGGTGTCCGTCACGAACGGGGATGTGGGCCACTGGAAGGAGGCGGGTGGACCGCTGGCGTTGCGCCGCACGACCGAAGCCGCCGCTTGCGCCAAAAAGCTCGGGGTGACCTCCCAGGTGCTCGATATTCACGATGGCGAGCTGGTCCCATCGCTGGAGTATCGCAAGCTCATCACCCGCGTGATCCGTGAGTGGAAGGCGGACATTGTCATCGCGCACCGGCCTTGGGATTATCATCCCGATCACCGCTATGTCGGCGTGCTGATCCAGGACGCGGCGTTCATGGTCACGGTGCCGTTCATCTGCCCGGATGTGCCGCCTTTGACGAAGAACCCGGTGTTCCTGTATTCGAGCGACGGTTTCCAGAAGCCGTATCCCTTCACGCCGGACATTGCGGTGAGCGTGGACGACTCGTTTGAGCAAAACTTGATGGCTTGCACGAGCTGACCTCTCAGCATTACGAAGGCGGTGCGAATGGCTCGGAAGAGCATGTGAAGAGCGTCCCGCCTGCGAGTGATGAGGTCGGGCGTCGGGCGTGGCTGAAACGGCGCTGGGGTGCGCGTCAGGGCAGCGAGGCGGACAAGTATCGCGACCTGCTGATCAAGCTCTACGGCGAGGAGAAGGGCAAGGCGGTGCGATACGCCGAGACCTTCGAGATTTGCGAGTATGGCCGCCGTCCGAGCACAGCGGAGATCAAGACGCTCTTTCCGTTCTACGACGCGAAGTGAGCTTGAGCAAAGCAGCTCATCTCGCGGAACGAGATGGCTACTTTGCTTCGCGAGGCGGGGCTTCATGCCGCCACACGCGGCTTGGGGCGCAAATCCACTGCTCGAGTGGCTGCGCCGATTGGTAGCCGCCTCCAGCAGCCCAGGGTGAAAAGGCGGGCAGGAGCCAGCGTTCGCGTGAGCCAGTGATTTTTTCGCGCACGAGCGCTGGCAGTTTCAAACGCAGACCTGCGCCGTCGCGGAGATGAACCGCCGGATGCTCGTGGCCGGTGATGTGGACGCGATCCGCCTCGGAGGCGGTGCTTTCGACCGTCTTGAAGTGATGACCATGGGAAAAGAGGAAGCCCGATTCGCGATGCGTCTCGACGAAGGGCCAGTTCTTGCGCAGGGCCGCACGGTCGTGGTTGCCGAGGATACAGATGATCTCAGCGACGTGGGGTTGGAGGCCTTCGAGGAGCTTAAGCGTCTCCTTCGCGGAGCCGGAGCCATCCATGATGTCCCCCACGAGGATGAGGCGACGTGGAAGATGATCGGTGATGAGTCCCCTGAGCGCCTGCTCGATCTGTGGCATGCCGAAACCGGGCAGCAGTGCGCCTTGCTTCGCACGATGCACCTCGTAGCCAAAATGAATGTCCGCCACAGCGAGCCAGCGCTGCGTGGTGTGAATGACAGCGCGGCGGCTGTCCAGAAGCACGTCGTTGTCGATCTGGGCAACGACGGGCGGCTTCATGGCTTCAGTGACTTGAAGCGCTCCTGCAAATGCTGGAGCGCCTCGGGCTTCGTGGCGTTTTTGCGTTCCAGTTCACGCAGCAAGGTGGCTGCTCGCATGCGGTCGCTGGCCTTGAGCAGGTCTTCGGCGTGATTCGCCACATCGTTCTGCGTCGGTGGCAGTCCGGTCGTTTTTGCATCCAGCGCGGCCGTGGCTGGACTGGAACGCGCATGACCGCCGAAGACGTCCGTGATGTTTAGCCACCAGGCTTCCGCGCCATCGGCGGAAAAGGCGATCCAGATCGGTTCTCCTTCATGCGCAAACTCAAACACGCGCCGATTCGCGATCACGGGTCGCACCTTCTGCACTTCCCATGCCGTGGTTTTGACGCCGACCTCAAACTCTGTGCCGTTCCAGCGCAGCTTGATCGGCGTTTTCTCAGGTCCGCCGACCCAGACGACGTTCTGGATGTCCTGGGGGAAGTTTTTCACCGGTTTGACCGCCGTGCCGGCCTCCGCCTTGAATTCGATCTCACCGCTCACATTCACCGGCGTGATGAGCTTGAGATCATCGCTGACAAAATACCAGGCGGATCTTGATTCGCTAAAAACGAGTTGGAACACGCCCACATCCACAAAGGCATGCTCCTTGTATTTGCTGCGCGTCTGGCCTGTCTGCGTGACCGCGTGAAAGCTCTCTCCATCGAAACGCAAATGCTTCAGGGACTGGGTGCCCTGGAGATCCCAGATCACGTCTTTGAGGTCGGCGGCGAACTTTTCCACCTCGGGCCATTCCTTCTGTTGGCCTTGCCCAAGACTGGTGAAAAGCCAAGTGGAAAGGAGAAGTGTGTGGAGCAACCTCATGCGGCCTGACACTGCCATCCGTGACCGCCTCTGGCAAATCCCATCGTGAACGCCGGACCTGGGGGCAAGGTTTGCGGTGGCAAAGACTGTGGAAGCGGCTAAAGACACGGCCCACTTATCCGCACGACCATGCAACCGACGCCCGCCCCTGCTCCCGAACATTCCGAATCCGAACTC
>CAXNGR010000078.1:0-9512 GCA_964201265.1 Verrucomicrobiaceae bacterium | reverse complement strand
CGAACTGACTCAAGAAGGCCTGTCGCATTTGTTCGACCGCTTCTGGCGTGCTGAGCAATCACGCAGCAACAGCACGCACAGCGGTCTCGGTCTTGCACTCGCCCGGCAGGCAGCCAGCGCCATCGGTTGCCGGCTCGACGCATCGCTGTCTGGCGGCGTGTTGAGTTTCACGCTGAAAAAGTGCTGAGGCATCACCTTCGCGTCATCTTCGCGAGTCATCGTGGGCATGTGACTGAAACAACCCGGTCACACCAACGCACCATGAAGAAAACACTCGTCACACTCATCGCCGCCGCGCTCGCGGTTTCCATCCCAGCCGCCTTCGCCCACGGCGGAGCCCGAATGAAGGCCGCAGCCGGCCAGGACAACCCGCCAGAAGCCGGCCCCGGAGCCATGCACGGCAAAGGCAAGGGTAAGGGAAAAGGGATGGGGAAGGGAAAAGGCCAGGGCAAAGGCGGCCCCGGTCGCGGCGGCAAAGGCACGAAGGCAGGCATGGCAGAGACACCGTAACCGATTCTCCACGCTCCTCATCAAGCCGCGCCCATCCACAGGCGCGGCTTTTTTGTTCTGTCAGAAATGGCGGAGATGAGTCAGGATTCCGTTCGTGGTTTCTCGGTCCGACTTTCATGTGTTACCTTATTGGGTCGCAGTTTTTGAAACACTCTTCCAGCCCATGCTGGCATTGATCTTACCCGCGATTTGACGACGGCGGATCGTGACGACGGCACCGATTTTTATGCTCAATGAGGATGTCACGAAGATCATCGAACGTGCATCAACAAAATAGATCACACTCGCCGCAGCGGCTGGGAGAAGATCATGTCCACGATGGGGATCGGGGTGCGCAGGGCGGGATCGGTGCTGGCGAAGGCGGGGCCGCGCAGGGCTTTTTGATCATGGATCTGCGAGATGTCATGCACGTTCATGCCGCGTAGCATGCCAGCGGTGAGGGGTTGGCCTTGTTGATGAGTTGGCGGACACGCAAAAGCCTCTACGCGCACGAAGGCGGTGTCGAGATGTCCGTTGGAGTCGCGTTTGAGCCGAAACTCGGCCTGCTCGGCATCCGCGATGCTGGCGATGCCTTGATCGGTGATAAAGCGAATCTGCACCTTCGGGCGTTTGGCGTCGTTGCCAGCCACGGCGACCTGCAGTGTGTCGTTTTCCACGGCGATGCGGCTGAAGCGGAACTCACTGCGATCATACGGCGTGATGACTTCGCCCGCATCGCTGGCAGCGAGCGAGGCCACGGAGCCGAAGAACGCTCCCTGCCGATAGGCACGCAGCGCGGCTGACTCGCGCTCGATGGTGGACATGGCATCGAGCTTCGGCACGAGCAGCACGTTGCGACCACGACCGTAAGTGTTGTGGTCTTTGACGAAGAATCCCCAGCAGCGACGTCCACTGCGCAGGATGTCATCCCAAAGCTGGTAAAAGTGCAGGTTGGGCCCGCCGCTTTGATCATAAAATCCGCGACTGGAGCCAAAGCCGGAGGTCAGTTGGTTCCACACCTCGATGCCGAGAACGCGGGGATCAAAATCGAGCATCGGCAGGTAGTCGGCGAGCTTGCCCGTCGGGTGATTGAGCGTCATGCCGCCGCCATCGGGATATTGCAGCATGTCAAAAGCCTCGCGGAAGACATCGCGCCACGGGCGGTTCGTGCCCTGCATGAGGCGATACTGCGTCACGCTGAGGATGTCGGCATCAAACACGAGCTTCGTCTGCATGCTCGCAGCCGTGGTGCGCAGGTAGAGCGTGTGATTGCCCGGCGAAAGGCTGCGTTCACTCACGGGGCCTTTGTCGGCAAAGCCATTGCGGGAGTCGCACTCGTTCGCGCCTTCGATGGTGAGGCTGGCAGATGGTTTGCCTGCTTTCGCGGCGAGCCGCACATCCAACCGATACACACCGAGCCAGGGGCGCTGCGCATCAAACACGTTCAAACCTTCAAAGCGGTGCGCGATGGGCGAGGTCGCGCACTCCTTCGCACTCACACTGCTGCCGTAACCCGTGGCGAGCAGGCTGCCGAGCGCGTTCGCGTGCAGGCCCGTGTCCGTATATGAATGATGCTCCGCGTTCGGCGCTGCGATGAGCTGTGGATGCTTCGCGGCATAATCCTGAGGCAGCGGATACGTCGGTGCGGAGGGGTAGTAGTTGCTAAAGGCGAAGTGGCCATAGCCCATGTCCACAAAGCCATCGCGAGAAGCATCCGTCTGCCCCTGATGCTGATGCGACATCGAGTGCAGACACTCCCAAGTGTCCCATCCACCGCCGCATACGGATTATCCAGCTCACGGCCTGCGCTTGTAGCCAACGATGACGTGGCAGGCAGGGTGGCGAGCGTGGCGAGGAGTCGGCGGCGTTTCATTCAAGGCAGTCGGCCTCCACGCAGCAGTCCTTTCAGCCACGAAGGACAAGTCACACTACGAAGATTTGCGGCGCTCTCCACGTAGTGAAAACAGTCTTATGAAATCCAATCCTGCCGCCTCCCGCCGCCATTTCATCAAAACCGCCGCTGCGGCGGTTACCACGTTCAATATCGTGCCGAGGCATGTGCTGGGCGGGCCGCGGTTTGTGCCGCCGAGCGAGAAGGTGAATGTGGCGATCATCGGCACGGGCGGCCAGGGTCGCTCGAATGTGCGGAATCTCTTCCCGCTCAATGATTGCCAGATCATCGCCGTGGCTGATCCGGCGGAGTCGTTCAGTTTGGAAAACTTTTACTTCAAAGGCATGGGCGGACGGCTGCCGGTGAAGGCGGAGATCGAGAAGCACTACTCCACGAAGACGCCGAACCATCGCTGCGCTGACTATGTGGACTTCCGCGAGATGCTGGAGAAGGAGAAGTCCATCGACGCGGTGCTGATCGCCACGCCGGATCACTTGCATGCGTATGCTTCGGTGATCGCGATGCGGGCAGGCAAGCATGTTTACTGCGAGAAGCCGCTCACACACAACATCTGGGAGGCCCGTCACGTCGCCAAAGTGGCTGCGGAGACCGGCGTGGCCACTCAACTCGGCAGCCAGGGGCATTCCTCGCTCGGCACGCGTGAGACGATCGAATACATCCAGGACGGTGCGATCGGCGGGGTGAAGGAAATCCATGTGTGGGTCGGTGCGAAGCGTTGGAATCCCACGCTCACTGGCAAGCCCACCGATACGCCGCCCGTGCCAGCGGGGCTGAACTGGGACCTGTGGCTCGGCCCGCGTCAGGAGCGTCCGTTTCATCCGGCCTACTTCCCGGTCGCCTGGCGTGATTTCTGGGACTTCGGCTGCACGGGCATCGGCGACTTCGCCTGCCATGACATGAACACCGCCGTGCGTGCCTTTGATCTGCCGATTCCTTCGCACATCGAAGCCAGCGCGGCTGGTTTGATGGACAGCGAGATCGCGCCGCATGGAGCACTCATTTATTACACCTTCCCCGCCGCAGGCTCGCGACCCGAGATCCGCATGACGTGGTATGACGGTGGCATGATGCCGCCGAAGCCGGAGGCGCTGGGCAACTTCCCGCTACCAAAACGCGGCTGCCTTTTCATCGGCGAAAAAGGTGTCATCCAGTGCGATGGCGGCGGCGGGGCTCCGCGACTCTTCCCCGAAGCACGCCGTGCCGAATATCAGAAGCCCGCGCCGAAGCTGATACGCAGCAATGGACATCACCGCGACTGGATCGACGCCTGCAAAGGCGGCGAACCCGCGACGAGTCCCTTTGCCTACGCCGCGCATCTCACGGAGATCGCACTGCTCGGTGTGCTCTCGCTGCGCACGCAAAAGCCCGTCGAGTGGGACGCCGCCGCGATGAAGGCCTCCGGGCTGCCCGCAGCCGATGCGTTCATCAAGGAGAGCTATCGTAAAGGCTGGGAAATCCTCTGAACCATGAGCGAAACCATCGACTTCACCCCTCTCACCACCGCCGACCGCGAACCCATCGCCCGGCTTCTGCACCGCGCCCTCGTCCACTGGTATGAGAGCCGCCTCGGCCAAGGCGCACGCTTTGGCGATAGTCACGCGCCCTTCACGCTTTTCCCCGATGTGTATGAGGCGCTCGATCCCGGCGAATGCGTCACCGCACGCACGGACAGCGGCGAGATTGTCGGCGTGTGCTTCTCGCATGAGCGGGAAACGCATGTCTCCGTCGGCATCGTCGCCACCTCGCCGGATGCGGGTGGTCGCGGCATCGCGAAGAAGATGATGTCACTCGTGCTGGATAAAGCGAAACGCCTCGGCAAGCCCGCGCGGCTTGTGTCGAGCCTGCTGAATCTCGATTCGTTCTCGCTCTACACGCGGCTTGGTTTTGTCCCTGGAGCCATTTTTCAAGATCTGCTCATCACCGTGCCCGACACTGGCCTGACCTCCGCCGCGCCCGCTGGCATCGAAAGCGTGCGCGAGGCCGTTTTGGCCGATGCACCGCGAATTGCCGACTTCGAGCAATCGCAGCAAGGCATCCGCCGCGAGAAGGACTTCGCATTTTTTGTGCGCAACGAAGTCGGCGCCTGGCGTCTGCTCGTCTCCGAGGCCGTGGACGGCACCGTGAACGGCTTCCTCGGCATGAGCACGCATCCGTCCTGCACCATGATCGGCCCCGGCGTCGCTGGGGATGAAGAAACAGCCATCGCCTTGCTTTGGAAGGCTCTCGACGGTCTGCGCGGCAAGACACTCGTCTTCCTCGCCCCGTGCGCCGCCTCCACGCTCGTGCGCACCGCCTACGCCTGGGGTGCTCGCAACGTCGAACTCCACGTCGCGCAATCCACTGCACCGGTCGCTGGCGCGAAGGGCATTGTCTTCCCGACCTTCATGCCGGAGACGGCGTGAATGAGTCGATGATGCCTGAGCACCCAGACATTGGCAGAAGAATGAAGGAAGGAGAATTGGGCTATTCTTCGGCCTTCATTCTCCTGCCAACCGGCTCCTGAATATCCACAAGCGATGAGGTTCACGTCCACGAACCGCTTACTGGCCGCACTTTCGCCAAAATTAACGTCCAAAACCGGGCGGTCGGCTCCTTATATAAGGTGAAATGAACCGGCTCCGACTTTTTCCTTCTCTCGTTTTGCTTTCTGGCTTCGTGGCGCTGCCTGCGTGGGCGGCGGATGATGACGCGCAGCGGGCAGCGATGATGTTTTTTGAGAAGGAGGTGCGGCCGATTTTGGTGACCCGCTGCTACGAGTGCCACAGCAACACGAAGCAGAAGGGCGGGCTGCGGGTGGATCACATTGGTTACCTGAAAACAGGCGGTGACACCGGACCGGCGGTGGTGCCGGGGGAGCCGTCGAAGTCGCCGCTGATGGAGGCGGTTCGCTGGACGAATGAGGACTTTCAAATGCCGCCGAAGAACAATGGCGGGAAGATTCCAGACGCGGAGATCGCGATCCTGGAGAAGTGGATCCAAATCGGTGCGCCGTGGCCGGAGGATGCCTCGAAGAAGGTCGTGGTGACGGAAGGCGGCTTCACCGAGGAGCAGCGGAACTACTGGTTCTTCCAGCCAGTCAAAAAAGTGTCGCCACCGGAGGCGGGAGGCAAATGGGTGCGCAACGACGTGGACCGCTTCATCGCGGCGAAGCAAGCAGAGCAGAAGTTGAAGCCCGCGCCGGAGGCCGACCGGCATGAACTGGTGCGCCGCGTGTATTTTGACCTGCACGGCCTGCCGCCGACGAAGGAGCAGATCGACGCCTTTGTGCACGACAAGGACCCGAAGGCCTATGAGAAGCTCGTGGATGAGCTGCTGGCCTCCCCACGCTACGGCGAGCGCTGGGCGCAGCACTGGCTGGATCTCGTGCGCTATGCGGAGAGCGATGGTTACAACGCGGACGCGTATCGCCCGTCGGTGTGGCCATATCGCGACTACGTGATCAAGTCGCTCAACGACGACAAGCCCTACAACCAGTTCGTCAAAGAGCAGCTCGCGGGCGATGAGATGGCTCCGGATGATCCGAACGTGCTCATCGCCACCGCCTTCCTTCGGCATCCGGTTTATGAATGGAACCAGCGCGATGCCCGCGGCCAGTGGGACATCATCCTCACCGACATGACGGACACCACGGGCGAGCTTTTCCTCGGCCTGAGCATGGGTTGTGCGCACTGCCACAATCACAAATTCGATCCCATCCTGCAAAAGGACTACTACCGCCTCCGGGCCTTCCTGGCTCCAGTGCAATGGCGCGATGACATGACACTGGCGACGACGGCGGAGAAAAAAGCCTTCAACGAGCAGCAGGCGAAGTGGGAAGCCGCCACGGCAGAAATCCGCGCCAAAATGGAGGCGCTGACCGGCAAGGCGCTGGCATCCAAAGTGGAGGGAGCGCTGACGAAATTCACGGACGAACTCCAGGTGATGGCTCGCAAGCCCTTCGAGAAGCGTGACGCCCTAGAAAGACAACTCGCGGGCCTCATTGAGCGTCAGATGGACTATGAAAAGGTGCGCTTTGACCCGATGAAGAGCCTGAAAACGGACGAGGCCAAGGCGGAATACAAGGCGCTGGAGGCCGAGCTGAAGAAGTTCGACGAGCTGAAGCCCAAGCCGCTCATGGAAGCCTTTGTGGCGACGGATGCGAGCCCTGTGGCACCACCCGTGGCGATCAAGACACGCAAGGGTGAGCAGCAGATCGAGCCGGGTTTCCTTTCCATCATCGACACCAGCCTGCCGAAGATCAAAGCCACGAAAACTTCCACCGGCCGCCGCACCGCGCTCGCAGAATGGATCACGCGGCCTGACAACCAACTCTCCACTCGCGTGATCGTGAACCGCGTGTGGCAGTATCACTTCGGTCGTGGCATCGTGGCGACGGCGAGCGATTTCGGCAAGCTGGGCGAGCCTCCGACACATCCCGAACTGCTCGATTACCTCACGACGAAGTTTGTGAAGGGCGGCTGGCATTTGAAGCCGCTGCATCGCGAGATCATGCTCTCCGCTGCCTACCGCCAAACAGCGCGTCACGAGCCGGATGCGGTCGGATCGAAGGTCGATCCCTCCAATCGCTACCTCTGGCGCTTCAATCCACGTCGTCTCGATGCCGAGCAGGTGCGTGATGCGCTGCTCGCGGTGAGCGGTGAACTCGACGCCGCGGCTGGCGGACCTGCGGGCGATGGTAATGCCACGCGTCGGTCAGTTTACACGATGAAGAAGCGCAACAACCCGAACGAGCTTCTTCGTGCGCTCGATATGCCGGCTGGCTTTGCGAGCACCGCCGAGCGTCAGAGCACCACGACACCGACCCAGGCACTGCAATTGCTCAATGGCGACTGGTTGCTCGCCCGTGCCCGCAAGCTCGCCTCACGCGTGGAAGGCATCGACGATGCCTGGATGGCCGTTTTGGGTCGCCCACCGACGCCGAAGGAAAAAGCCACCGCCGAGGCCTTTTTGAAGAAACGAGCCGGAACGTCCGAATCGAAGGTTTCGGAGGCCGCCGAGAACCGCGAGAGCGGCGATGCATTCAAAGAAAACAGCGCCCACGAGCGCCTGCTGATCAACACGAACGAGAAGGAGGGCGATGAGTTCAGCGTCGAAGCGGTGGCGAGCCTCAACAGCGTGGATGTGAATGCCTCCGTGCGCACGTTGGTCTCTCGCTGGAATGGCGGGAAGGACAGCCAGGAAGCCTTTGGCTGGAGCCTCGGTGTCACCGGCGAAAAATCACGCTACAAGCCACGCAATGTCATCGTGCAGGTCGTCGGTGAAGATGAGAACTCGAACATCGGCTATCAGGTCGTGGCTTCGAACATCCACATCGAGTTGGGCCGTCGTTATCACTTCGCGGCGCGAGTTTCCTGCACTGGCAAGAACATCACCTTCACCGTGCGTGATCTTGATACGCCCGGAGCCGCCGTGCAGTCCGCCGTGGTGCCGATGGACATCCGCTCGAAGCTCAACCTCGGCTCCTCACAGCTCGTCATCGGCGGCCTAAACAAACGTGCTCCTTCGCATCAATGGGACGGCAGCATCGAGGCCGTGCGCATCGCCACCGGTTACCTCGCCGACAAGGCGCTGAACGCCGATCCTGAAAAATGGAGCGCCGGTTTCGTCGTCTGGCGTGCCGCCGATGCGCTGAACTCGCAATACGCCTGGAGCGGCAGTGACGTGAAGAGCGTCGAAGAGGCCGATCCTTTCCGCCAAGCCATGAATGACCTCTGCCAGGTGCTGCTGAACACGAACGAGTTTTTCTACCTGCATTGAGAACGACATGCCTGCGAGGGATTTCCCCCGCTTGACCGTTGGGGGCCGTGTCGTTAGTCTCGCCCCATGATCTCCCGGAAAGCCATCCAGCAATACTGCGACGCCATCGCGGTCGCGTTCAAGCCGCGGAAGATCATTCTCTTTGGCTCCTATGCCTACGGCACGCCTGATGAGGACTCTGATGTGGATGTGATGGTGGTGATGCCCAAGAAGCGGTTCCGGCGGGACCTGGATCACCGCATTCGGATGAAAGTGCCGGCAGGCTTCCCCGTGGATGTGCTGGTGGAACCCGACCACCGGCTTGCGGCCCGCGTCAAAGACCGCGAGTGCTTTATTCTCGAAATCGTGAACCGTGGAAAAGTCATGTATGAAGGCGTCCACGCGTGAATGGATCAAGAAAGCGGAGTCGGACTGGCTGCTAGCCGTGTCGTTGACACGGAGGAGGAAGGTGCCGGTTCATGACCATGCATGCTTTCATTTCCAACAGGCTGCGGAAAAATATCTCAAGGCCAGACTGGAGGAGGCAAACGCGTATTTCCCCAAAACCCACGATCTGGAAGCCCTGGTGAATCTTTGCACGGTCTTGGAACCGCTCTGGAGCGCCCTTGCGAGCCCAGGCAGGCGGCTCACGAAATACGGTGTTCGATTTCGCTACCCAGGCAATGAGGCCACGGCGGCCGAGATGAAGCGATGCCATGCGGACGCCAAAGCTATTCGTGCGGAGGCGCGGACCGCTTTTCGCCTGTGATCGGAAGCTCGGACGCCATCCTCACGATTTTTTTGTGTCAAAAAACGAGCGGTGTAAGCCTTTAGGTGAGGAGGAGAGCTTCCATACCCCGTTTAAACCCACCACCATCATGCGCTGCCATCGTTACGATCATCCCACGTCGCGTCGCGACTTCCTGGAGACGGCCGGCTGCGGCTTTGGCTCGGTCGCTTTGGCCGCGCTCATGGGTCAGGAGCAGGCCAGCGCCGCGCCACTGCGTGTCGCACATCGTCCGGCGAAGGCGAAGAGCGTCATCTTCCTCTTCATGGAAGGCGGCCCGAGCCATCTCGACACCTTTGATTACAAGCCGCTGCTGAACAAACTCGCCGGTCAGTCCCTGCCTGCGAGCTTCAAAGCTCCGATCACAGCCATGGGCGAGGCAAAGTCCCCGATTCTGGAGTGCAAACGCACCTGGAAGCAGCACGGGCAAGGCGGTCTGTGGATCTCGGATTGGTTCAGCCATGTGGCGACGCATGCCGATGACCTCGCGGTGATTCATTCCTGCGCCTCCAGCGGCATCAATCATGCCGGTGGTGTGTGCTCGATGAACACCGGCTCTGTCTTTGGCGGTCGTCCCTCGCTCGGTGC
>CAXNGR010000077.1:0-9515 GCA_964201265.1 Verrucomicrobiaceae bacterium | reverse complement strand
CTCATGACCAACCCCTTCGCCCCCAACGACCACATGGCCATCAACGAGTCCGACATCGCGAAAAAGGGCACCCGCAAAGTCAGCATGATGCCCCCCAGCTTGATCAACGCCCTCAATCAGGACGAACTCCTCGACCTGCTGGCCTACCTCGTCAGCGGTGGGAACAAAGGGGATAAGGTTTTCAAGAAGTAGTCCTTGGTGGTCGATTCAGAATTCGTGCAACAGATGCTTGCTTAAAGCGTCTGGACCGTGGCAAAAGAGATCATGCTCTCTTGGCCTTTGGTCATGCTTGTAATCTGAAATATTTCCCCGTCGTCCATGCCATCACCCCGCCTAGCGAAAGCAAAGCGCAAGCTGCGGAGAACCGCTCCGCCGCGAAGGGAAAGTCGTGTCGGGAGGCTTCAGACGGTGGCGCAGCGATTTGGAGCACCTCGCTTGATACCGCTGGATGTGCCCCTGCAGGATGCAGCGCAGCTCAGCTACATCGATTTGCTTCCGAAACAGGCAGCGCATCGCGGAGCGGGTATCCACGCCGTTGCGGAGCATCAGGGAAGCGCCCTGCTTTATCTCGTCGATGACCGCGGAAACACGAGGTCGCTCGGCCCCCGTGGTGTGTGGGAATTGCAGCGGCTTCTCGCAAATCGTTCTGACTCAGCCTGGCTGGGGATCGTGAGGGATGGATCGTTGGACCTCTATCCAGTGAAGTTTGCCCCGGATGCTCCCGCCCAGCCAAGTGCTCGCTTGCGGGACAGGGCAGCGGACGCCCCGCTTTTTTTCCAAAGCCTTGTGCACGGCACCTTTAGCCATTCGGAGGAACTGCCCGCCAGCGATCATGTTTATAAGCAAATCCTGAGTCTGCTAAGCCACACTACGGAGACTTATGTTCCTGGAGGCCAACTCGATGGGTTAGAGGTGCTTTCGATGACCGGCAGGGCGCTTTTCTTCCGCTTCCTGCATGATCGCCGAATCATCGAACCCTCGGAACTGGCTGACATCTGCCCGAGCGCAGCCCAGAGCGAAAAAGCCACTCTCAAGGACTGCTTCTCTACGCCACGACGTGCTGCGGAAACCAGCGCTTGGCTGGACAAGACCTTCAATGGCGACTTTCTGCCCCTGCCACTCGTTCCGCCTGATTTGCCTAGCGAAGACGAGGCAGCCCGTCGCAAAGCCTACCTCACCTACTATCACGAGGTCGAGGCGCGTGCCGGGCGGCCCTTTTTCCGCCATCTGAGCGCCATCATGCACGGTTGGGAGGCCGTCGGAATTACAGATTTCCAGCCGGAGTTCGATTGGAATGAATTCCAGTTCGCTCACATCCCCGTTGGTGTGTTGAGCGAGGTGTACGAGCATTTCTGTCACAAGGTGGATGCCCGGCTTGCTGCGGACACCTCGGTTCATTACACACCACGTTTCATCGCCCAGTTCATGGTGCGTGAGGCGTTCACGGCCCTGCCACAGCCGCAAAGGCCAACCGCCCGTGTCCTCGACCCATCTTGTGGCGCGGGCATCTTCTTGGTGCTGGCATTCCGAAAGCTCTTCGAGGCGCTCTGGCAGGCCAAAGGCGAACGCCCCGGCAAGGAGGACATCCAAAATATCCTCTACCAGCAACTGCGCGGCTTTGACGTGAGCGAGTCCGCCCTCCGGCTTTCCGCTCTGGCGCTGTACATCACCGCCATTGAGCTGAATGCCACCCAGCGACCGCCATCGGAACTCAAAATGCCGAAAAATCTTCGAGGCGCGGTTTTGCACCACTTCGGCCAAGAGACCGCTAGAGAGGTCTATGGGCCTGGAAAACAAGCAGAGCATCAGGGGCTACTCGGCAGCCTGGGTGACCTCCCACGTCGTTCGGGTCTTGAACCCTTGGATGGCACCTTTGATCTGGTGATCGGCAATCCGCCCTGGACACGCCTGCGTGACGAGTCTCCCGCTGAAAGACGGGCCAAAGGGGCACTACCTCCCCGCTCTGCGGAGTCTGCCAGCCAAAAGGCCAACAAGGCATTTACAGCCATCGCCAAACGAGTGCTCGAAAGCCGGGGGCTTCCTGAACTCGCCGAAAACTTCACCAATCCAGACAAAGCGCCTGACATCCCCTTCCTTTGGCGTGCTGCCGAGTGGGCAAAAACCGGGGGCATCATCGCCTTCGCGATGCATGCCCGACTGTTTCTGCATACCCAGGGCAAGAAGGACATCACCTGGCAGGCGGCCCTGCGGGCTTTCTCCTTCACCGGCATCATCAACGGGGCTGATTTGCGCAAAACGCCTGTTTGGGAGGAAATGGATGTGCCGTGGTGCCTCGCTTTCGCCCGCAATCAGGTGCCTGCGGCAGCCTCCGGCTTTTTCTTCTCTACGCCTGCCTATGAGCGGGCGGTCAATGGCACCGGTCGCTTCCGCATCGACTATGCCTCCATCAATCCGCTCCGGGCACAGGACATCAGCAAACGCCCGTGGCTGCTCAAAACACTCACGTTGGGCACCTTGCTCGATGTCGAGGTGATGGGCCGGATTACGTCCGCTTTCGACAAGAGCCTAGAGCAACGCTGGGACGGATGGGATGAGACTCCTGACAAAGACCGCACAGGACAGGGCTACAACCGCTCGCCGGGTTTGAAACAAACTCCAGCCCCCTTTCTTGGTAAGCTCAAAGACTTCAAAGCACCTGCGAACGGCGCCTTCGCCATTCATTGGGACGATTTGAAGACTTACGGGGAGGTTCATGGAGTTAACAAAGAAGGCATTGCTACCGCGTATCGCACAAAAACACCCGAGCAATATGAGCCCCCGCTTGTGATCATCCCCAAAGCTCCTGGAGATGCCCCATGCACCCCGAAGGCCTTCCTCGCTGATCAAGAGTTAGCGTTCAGCCAAAGCTACTACGGCTATTCATGCAAAAGTCATCCAGAGACAGGTTTGCTCGCATCTCTTATTCATGTTTTGGCCCATTCGACTCTGGCTCGTTACTTCATCCTGATGCGAAGCGCTTCACTTGGTAGCGACTTCATGATGTTTCTCAAGACAGACTTCGACGCTTTGCCTTTCCCAGATGTTTCGTCGCTCACGCAGCGGCAGAAACGCGTCATCCAAAGTCTCTCTGAACGTCTCGTGGCTGGTGAAGGCATGATGCCTCCCATCGTCGAGGAACCCGCGCATCGAGATTTGTTTGCTGAACACGAAGCTGAGATGAACACACGCCGCGCGGAACGCGCAAGGGCGGAGCGGTTCTGGAATGAGCTGAACCAGTTCGTTTTCGACCTCTACAGACTGCGTCCGGAGGATGTGCGAGTGATTGAGGACACGCTTTACTCTTCCGCGCCCTATCGGAGGGCGGGTGAAGATGCTTTCCTGACGACGGAACCGGTGCATCGCAGGGCATTTTGTGAGGAGTTGCAGGCCCGTCTCCAGCCGTTCTTCGATGTAACAGGTGAAGTCGTTCAGTTGGCCGAGCCTCCAGGGCTGCGGCAGCAGGCCTGGGATCATTCCTGGCGCTTCATTGCCGCTTGGACGGGAGAGGAGCCTCCCTCGGTGCCTGGCGGTCTCATCTCCGCTGCCATGCGAGATGCGAATGACACCGGGGCCAGCATTGTGACTATCCGCGCCCATGGGCGCGGCCTGCTCATCGGCATCCTGGATGCCCGACGCTGGTGGACGCGGTCCCGTGCCCTTCTTTGTGCCCGCCACATTCTCCAGGACAAGCTGCCTGCCTTTGACGCGCCTGTTTCCACCCGCCACCAGTGAATTTGGATGCCATTCCAGAATCCCGTTCCGGGATGTTTGCCAAGGGCTTCGACGAAGGCTTTGA
Source organism: Verrucomicrobiaceae bacterium (assembly GCA_964201265.1). Classification (GTDB taxonomy): domain Bacteria; phylum Verrucomicrobiota; class Verrucomicrobiia; order Verrucomicrobiales; family Verrucomicrobiaceae; genus Prosthecobacter. The sequence continues at coordinate 5,719 of CAXNGR010000077.1, read as the reverse complement.
GATCGGCATGGCCGCCGAGGACTTTGATCTGCCGCACCCGCAGGTTCATGAAAGGTGGTTTTTGCTGCTTCACCGGGTGCTGGGAATAGCGGTGAACATGCTGCTCCAGAAGCACGGCAGCCTCGCCCGCTTCGGCGAGGACTCTCTCACCACACAACTATGCCATGTTCTAGAGAATGACCTGCGACAGCGCCGAACACGTGGCCGCGCTGACGCCATCTCCGGTTTCGACAGCGACCTCTTCGAGTCCATCCTCCGCCACACCGGTGCCACCGACTACCGGGGAGAGCGCCTCAAGAAAGAACCCGACCTCTATTTCAAGCTCCAGCCCTCGTTCGGACTCCGCGTGCTGCCCACCGAGTATGCCATCTTCACCGAATGCAAACCCGTCGATGCCACGCACGCCGTCGGCTCACGCTACTGCGATGATGGATTAAATCGCTTCATTGAGGGCGAATACGCCTGGGCCATGCAGGATGCCCTCATGGTCGGTTATTCACGCAACCGCAGCATTTCCAAACAGCTCATTCCGGCCCTCCGCCAGCCAGAGAGGAGAAAGCGCCTGAAAACTCTCGAACTCCCAGAGAGGACCGGTCCTAACGTCACAGGCCCGAAAGCTGAACCACTGTATGTTTCATTGCACAGCCGCGACATCTCATGGTGCTGGAGCAAAGGAGCCGCCTGTCCTATTCGCATTTACCACTCTTGGCACAATTGCTCATAAGTCACGCACCACCGGCTTGTCCTTGGACGAGTGGCTGAGAAAGACATCGAAGCGGAAATCGTCAGGCATGGCAGAAATCGGGGCAGATTCTCGCCATCCAAGCGGAGCCGCCCGACCTTGGCAAGAGGGATGAGCATTTGCTCTGTGCCTCTAATCGTGTTGGCGACGTGATTTTCGACGGGAGAATGGGGACAGCAGAATCCAGAAATCCCATTCTTCTGTCCCCATTCTTCTGTCGATGGATTGAATCATACCGCTCAGTGATCACGACCCACCAGCTTGTCCTTGGACGAGTGGCTAATGACGAGATCGAAGCGGAACCGCTCGAACTTGGCAAGGGCGAAGACCGCCGGGAATTGGAGAAGGGACCACGGAAAACACTGAACACACGGAAACGGCGTCCAATCAATGTTAAGCCACCAATACCAGAGGTCCGATTGGTGACTGAAGGGGGCATTCGGGATGGACTTCTCGACCTCTTCGCCACCCTTGTCAGCGGCGGGAACTCGAAGGACACGACGTTCCAAAAGTAGCCTCGTTTCACCGCGACCTCCAAATCGTTGGTCGCATTTCACACAGCGATTGTCGTGCGGAATGAGCTGGCCAGTGCGTTATGCTCGGGGCATGAAGCCTCTGCTCGCTCTCCTTGTACTTTCCGTCACTGCATTCGCCGACGACTCGGCCAAGCTCGTCGCCCTGCTCGCCAAAGACGGCATCGTGACGATCCCGGCGGGTGACTATCACCTTGATGGCTCGAAGCCGATTTCGCTGCGCTCAAACACGACCGTCATGGCGCACGGCGCACGCTTCATCCTGCCGGAGACGTTGCCGGATCAGGCTCGAGTGGTGCTTTTCGCTGGGGAAAACATCACGCACCTCGCGTGGCATGGCGGCGAGTTCGTCGGGCATGTGTTTGATCCGGGAAAGAAGGACAACACTTGGGAGCCGAATGCGAACACGAGGGGCATCGAGATCACCACCTCCGTCGCGGGTGGCACTCATGACCTCTTGTTTCGCGAGGTGAAGTCGAACGGCATGGCCGCTGCGGTCATTGGCGTGCATGGGAAGTATGGCAAGAGCAGCGAGAGCGAGGTCGAGCACTACGCGGAGCGTGTCGCCCTAGAAAGCTGCACGCTGCTGCGCAGTGGGAAGTTCATGTGGGACTACGGCTACCTCTGGCAGATCGTGACCTTCCCCGAGGCCTATGAGCCTTGGGAGGTCGAGCGGGCGAAAAAATACTTCCGCACCGATTTGATGCACAAGGTGACCTTTAGCGGCGACCTCGTGAAGTTCGACAACACGGCTAAACCCATCGCCATCAGCGCCACCGACGAACCGAAAGAGGCGCTGACTTTCATAGGCACGGCTTTGCCGAAAAACATCACTCGCGGCCTGCAATACTTCGTGGTCGAGTCCACGCCGGAGTTCATCAAAATCGCCGAAAAGCCCGGTGGATCTCCGATTCGCTTCGAGGGCGACGGCAGCGGCCAGCTCGCCCACAACATCCAGGCCACCTACCTTGCCGCCTATGCTCCGACCGGCAGCGGACCCGGCAAAGGAGCCTTCGACATCGTCGGTGTACGCGATGTGCGTGTCACCGGTTGCCAGCTCAGCGCCATTGGCGACACGATGCACATTCAGCGCTGCCGGAACATCGTCTTCGCGAACAACCACATCCTCGGCAGCCGCATGGGCGCGTTCTTTTTGGCCGAGTATTGCCAAAACGCCACCATCACCGGCAATCTCGTCGATGGCACCAACGGCAGCCGCATCGTCAGCGTCGAGAAAAGCTGCACGGATGTCACCATGACCGGCAACACCTTCCGCAACGGCGGACGCGGCGCGTGGATCAATCAGCCGGTGAACTTCATCATGACCGGCAACGTCTTCATCAACAACACCACGAAGAACGACCCCGACCCGCGCCGTGGTCGCATCGCCTTCCAAACCGCGAAACCCGGCCAGTTCCCCGAGCTTTATTTCACCCTCTACGAACCCGGTGCCACCTACGGCCCCATCATCGTGAAGGACAACATCTTCATCCTCGGCGACTCCGCGCCAGAAGAAGCCGTCACCTTTGCGTCGAATGGTCACGACCTCGTTTTCACCGAGAACACCTTCCAGCAGACCGGAGAACGGGTTGGAAAACCCGTTCTACTCAGCGTCGATCCCACCTGCGCCCGCAGCACCATCGAAGGGAATCTGGGGGCGAAGACCGTGAAGAAGCCCGTCGATTTCAATCATGGGCGGCGTTAAATCTCTCCACCATGCTCCCCCGCCTCATCTTCCTCTTCACGCTCGCTTGTCTCACCACGGCTCGTGCGGAGCAGTTCGTGCTCTTTGATGTGACCTTCACCTTCACGCAGGAGGATGCGCTGAACTCGAAGCCCAGCCAGTCGCACTACTACCTCAAAGACGACCGTCTGAATCCACAGCGTCCGAAGGATTGGACGGCGCCGGTCGATTACCGCAACGGCACGGTGCATCTGCGTCTCGAAGTGCTCGAAAAACCGGCGGGCGACCAACCCACGTCGTGGAGCGTGTGCTACATCCCTTACAAAGGCCAAAACCACGGCTACGGCTGCATCGGCACGGGGCCCTATTCCAAGGCGGGCGTGATCGAAAAGGATCTCGACATGACGAAGTTCTGGCAGAACAACGACATCATCTGGAGCCAGGGCATCAAAGAGATGCATCTCGTCCTCAAAGACGACAAGAACCTCCACGCCCACAAACGCCCCGATCCCGAGAAGTTTTTCCCCACGAAGGTGCGCATGACGCTGATCCAGGTGTCCAAAGGCGCGAAGTATGATCCGAAACTCGTGCCGCTGGCGAAGTAGGCAGCGTCAATTCCGCTTCAGCGCCTCCATGAACTGGCGGTGTGCTCCATGGTTTGCCAAACCGGCGTCTCACCTCGCGTATTCCCTTCCCCATGACGACCACGACGCGACGCCAACTCCTTCTCGGCAGTGCCGCCTGGGCTGCCACGCACACGCTACCAGCCGCCGCTGCGCCGATGCGAAAAGCGGCGATCATCGGCCACACCGGCGCGGGCGATTACGGGCACGGCATCGAGCGCCTCTTCGCAGGCTTGGTGGATGTGATCGTGGTGGCCGTTGCAGATCCAAATGAGGCAGGCCGTGCTAAAGCGCAGGCGACCTGTGGTGCTGCGAAAGGCTACGCGGACTACCGTGAGATGCTGGCGAAGGAAAAGCCCGAGCTCGTGGCCATCGGCCCGCGCTGGGCCACGGAGCATCACGCGATGGCGATGGCTGCGCTGGAGTCCGGGGCGCATCTGTATCTTGAGAAGCCCTTCACCATCACCTTGGCAGAAGCGGACGACATTTTGCGCCTCGCTTCGAGCAAAAAACTCCGCGTCGCCGTCGCTCATGTCACGCGCATGGCTCCCGGTGTACGTCGATTGGAGAAAGCCCTGCGAGAGGGACTCATCGGCGACCTCTTGGAAATCCACACCGTCGGCAAGATGGGCGACCGCGCAGGTGGTCAGGACATGATGGTGCTCGGGCTGCATGTCTTTGATCTCACGCGACTCTTCGCTGGCGAGGTCAAGTGGTGCCAGGCGAGCATTCGGCATCAAGGAAAGCCTGCGACACTTGCCGAAGCGAAGGAATCACCATCCGACAAAGTCGGCCCCGTTGTCGGCGACGACATCTTCGCGCATTTCGCGATGGAATCCGGCGTGAACGTCACCTTTCGCAGTCGAGTGGGTTTGGAAAAGGCCGCAGGCCCCTTCGGCATGGAGATCATCGGCACGAAAGGCATCGTGCGGCTGAACTCGGGCTTCGCGCCCGGCATTTCGCTGTTGAAGGAGCCGAATCGAAGCGCCACCACGCGCGTGGAGCACTGGCACGACTGGAATGGCGGATTCGATCCGGCCAGCGAAGTGACGTTTGAAGGCCTCAGCGGTTACGACTCCTCGCACCGCCGCGTCGTGCGTGATTGGCTCCAGGCCATTGCTGAAAACCGCGAGCCGCTTGGCTCTGCTGAACGCGCTATGAAAGCCATCGAGATGGCCCATGGTATCTTCCAGGCTGGCATCACTGGCCAGCGTGTCGAGTTCCCGCTCGTTCAGCGCTCGCACCCACTCATCAAGGTGTGAGCGGCACAATCTCCCGCGCCTTCTTCAAATCCGGCCGCGCAGGCCGCGGATCATACCAGCGCTCCTTCGGCGCAGGCACTTTGGCGTCGAGATAGGCTCCAAGGCGCAGGCGCAGCGCTTCAAAGGCAGGTTGCGTGTCTTGGCCGAACTGCGACTTGCCCGCGTCTTCTTCGTTCTTCTTCACCAAGGTGGCGCTGAGACCGGGCGTGGCACGCACGGCGGCCATGACGCTCTCGCGGCTCTCGCCGCTGACGGCGCAGTATTGGGTGAGATACTCGACGAGTTGCTGACCGGCGCGGAAGGTTTTCAGGCGCAGGCTGGGCACGGGGCCGTTGGCGCTGGGGTAGAGCACGGAGAGTTCGTCGGGCGTTTGCCACGCGTCGTCTTTGCCGATGGTGTTCCAGGGCACGACGCCATCCGCGCCGAGCGACCAAGCCTCGACGCACCACGCGGCGTTGGCGATGTTCGGTGTGCCGATGGCGTTCGCGCTGCCATACATGTAGTAGAGATTGCCGCAGGCCTCGGCGCGACGCTGAATGCGCGGCCAGTAGTCGCGTAGCACGCCGCTGACGACTTCGACGTTCACGCAGTGATCGAGCAACTCGCGCTGCCACTGCGGGCGGGAAATGTCGGCGCGATAAGTCAGATTCACCTTCGGATAAGGCGCGACGGCGTTCCAGAATTCACGGCCGTAGTGGCGAATGGCCCAGAAGTCCTGCGTGTGCACCAGGGTTTACGCCTGAAATGAGCAACTGAGTATGGTGTTTCAGTGGTAAACAAACCGCTGTACAAATTACCATAACCACTGATGAAGTGTGGATGGAACCTACCCCTATCGACGCGACGACATCCCCGGCTGCTCAAGACCAGAGCGA
>CAXNGR010000076.1:0-9558 GCA_964201265.1 Verrucomicrobiaceae bacterium | reverse complement strand
CAAGGTGGAAGACTTCACCGGCGTGCAGGAGATGATGTGCTGGAGCGACGACTACGAAAAGCTCAAGGACGTGCTCGCCGATGGTGCCGTGATGGCCTTCCGCATCCGTGTCAGCAAGGATCAAAAGACTGACGGCAACCGCTGCACCTGCAACGACGCCAAGCCGCTCAAGCCCAAGGCCGCCAAACCGCGCAACGCTGGCGATCCCGATCCTTCGCTCCCGCCGCCTCCAAAACCACCGGCACCGCCCAAGCCCGTCGTTATCAAGCTCAACACCAAGCAGCACGACGAAACCGACCTTGAACGCATCCAGGAGGTGCTTTTGCAGCATCCAGGCACCCTGCCCGTTTTCCTCGAAATCTCCCAAAACGGCCACAAAGCCCGTTTGGAGCTCGACGAGTCCTTCCGCGTCACTCCCAGCCCCGATCTCCGCCGTGCGCTCACGGTTTGGATGTAAAGCGCTGCATAAAGCGAATTTACTGACGCCGTTCTTGTCAGAACGCCTCTTTTCTGGTGCCATTCGTGCGCACACATAAAATCCGCATGTCCAACACCCCGCTTCCGCAAGACGACGTCGCCGCCATTGATGAACTCCGCCAGGTTTACGGCCGCCTGGGCAACGAATTGAAAAAAATCATCGTTGGCCAGGACAAGGTCGTCGAGCAGCTCTCGATCTGCCTCTTCGCCCGTGGGCACGCGCTGCTGATGGGCGTGCCCGGCCTCGCCAAGACGCTGCTCATCAGCCGCCTCGCCGAAACGATGTCGCTCAGCTTCAGCCGCATCCAGTTCACGCCGGATTTGATGCCCATGGACATCACCGGCACCGACATTTTGCAGGAACTCCCCGGCGGCAAACGCGCCTTCGAATTCGCCAAAGGCCCCGTCTTCGCCAACATCGTCCTCGCCGACGAAATCAACCGCGCCCCCGCCAAAACGCAGGCCGCCATGCTGGAGGCGATGCAAGAGCACAAAGTCACCGTCGCCGGACGCACCTACACGCTCGACAGCCCCTTCTTCTTCCTCGCCACGCAGAACCCCATCGAGCAGGAAGGCACCTACCCGCTTCCCGAAGCCCAGCTCGACCGTTTCATGTTCATGATCGGCGTCGATTATCCGAGCCGCGATGAGGAAATTGCCATCGCAAAGACAACGACCGGCCAGACTTTGCCTAAACTGGAGCACATCATGGATGGAGCCAAGGTGTTGGCCTTCCAAGACCTCGTCCGCCGCGTCCCCGTGCCGGATCACATCTACGAATTCGCCGTCGATCTCGCCCGCAAGACGCGTCCTGCCAGCAGCGAAGCCCCCGCATGGCTCAAACCCCTCGTTAGCTGGGGTGCCGGTCCTCGTGCCGTGCAGTATTTGATCCTCGGTGCCAAAGCGAGAGCTGCGCTGAATGGCAGTTACATGGTGAGACTTGAGGATGTGATGGAAGTTGCCGAACCAGTGCTACGTCATCGCGTGATGACAACATTCACCGCGGAAAGTGATGGCGTGACGAGCCGCGATGTGGCGAAGCGTTTGGTGGATGAACTCGCGAAGGCCTGATCTAGCTCCGATCCATCATGGCCGCCACTGACCGCAGCTTCCTCGACCCCGCCGTGCTCAGCCGCCTCATGGCGCTGCCGCTGAATGCGCGTCAGGCCATGCTCGGCAGCGTCTCCGGCAAGCACCGCAGTCCCGTGCGCGGTTCATCCCTCGAATTCGCCCAATACCGTAAATACGTCCCCGGTGATGACACGCGCCGCCTCGACTGGCGCACCTGGGGCCGCAGCGACCGCTTTTACATCAAGGAATTCGAGGCCGACACCAACCTGCGTCTCTGCCTGCTCATCGACACCAGCGGCAGCATGAACTTCGGCCCCGCTGGAGCCACACGCTTCGACTACGCCAAAAAACTCGCCGGCACTCTCGCCTACATCGCCGCGCAGCAGGGCGATGCTGTCGGCCTCCACTCGCTCGCGGAAAAGTCCGTCGAAATCCCCGCCAAACGTGGCGCGAGCCATCTCGGCCTCGTGTTGGATCAAATGGCCGCCCTCCAGCCCGTCGGCGACACCACGCTACTCACCGCGCTACACGATGCCGCTGAAAAAATCCGCCAGCGTGCGCTCGTCGTGATCTTCAGCGACCTCTTCGTGCCGCCCGCCGAACTGAAGTCCGCCATCCAGCACCTGCGCTTTCGCAAGCACGACGTCGCCATCTTCCATCTGCTCGATCAAAAGGAACTCGACTTCGACTTCGACCGTCCCGCCCGCTTCATCGACATGGAAGGCGGCGAAGCCATCCTCGCCGACCCCAGCCTCATCGCCCGCAACTACCGCGAGGCCGTGAAGCAATACATGGCCGAAATCGACGACCTCATCCGCACCACCGCCATCGACTACCACCGCGTGAAGCTGCACGAGAAATATGATGACGTACTCGTGAAGTTCCTGCTGGCACGGATTCAGAAGAAAGGAGGCCGGTGATGAGTTCCCTCAGCGCTCAGACTCAAGCCAATGAATCAACGTCTTTTCGGGAAGGGAAATCTACTGCATACAGGCTTCCCGATAAGAGTGGTTTTCTAGTATCATCAACCTCAGTTAGACGAGGCAAGGGGTGCATCGAACAGACTTTTGACAAAGGTTTTGTCACTCGAACGAGATCGAAGAGACTCAGATACTTTGATGAAGAAATCATCGCTTATCAGGTCAATTCCACCCTGCACATCTCCTCTTCATCAGCCTGCATTGGACATGCCAGTGGCCATGTATTCGAGTTGTCGCGATCGCCGTGCTCAACGGAGTCGTTCTATGCGACCTGCGATAGCCATAGCCAAAGCTTTGGCGATATGGCGGCCGAGTTTCTTAACCATGAGGTCGATGTTTGTGACTTTGTTGGCTATTCGGATCTTTTCTTCGCAGAAGTCTTGGAAATCTTGCCGAAATATCGTGGAGCAGGACTCGGTGCCAAGTTTTTTAGGCAAGTTCATCTTGCGCTAGCCCAACTGTTCGATTTGAGCACCACCATATTTGTTCCTTTCCCGCTTCAGTTTCGCAACGAGCACTTCTACACAGCAGAAGCTACGAACGCCGAAAGGAGAGCATTCCGAGCAAGCACCAAGGCACTCTCCAGCTACTATCAGCGATCCTTGGGCGCTCGGGTAATTTGGAGGAAGTGTGATTGGCTTATGATCAAAGCTCATCAAACACATTCCTGAATAGATACAATTAATGACCTTCCTCGCTCCAGCGCTGCTCCTCGCCCTGCCGCTCGCGGCGCCGCCGGTGATCATTCATTTGATCCACCTGTATCGGCGGCAGCAGGTGAAGTGGGCGGCGATGATACCGCGCTCTCAAGCTGCGACGAAATCAATGCGCACCTTCCTCCCGACCGCGCTGGCGGCACGCGTGAGAGTTGAAAGCGTCACGGATTTGCACTCAGGATCGAGCAGCCGGTCCAGCGCTGCGCGCGAGGTGCCCATGGCTCCGGCGAGGGCGGACTTTTTGTGGCCGCTTTTCTTCATGATGTCGGCGAGCTGTAGCGCCACCACGCGCTTCAAGGCGGCGAGTTCGACCTCCTGCTGGATGCCCTCCTCTTGGAGAAAGTCGCCCAGGCTGCTGCCGCGATGTGGATTCTTCTTTTTAGCTGTTTTGGATGTAGGCATGTTTGCGTTTCAGGGCCAGCGCCCTGTCCTCTGTGGGTGTTTTCTGCGTTTTCTTGATGAAGCCGTGCAGCAGGATGATCTCCTCGTGATGCACGAAAAAGAGCGTTCGGGCGATGCGTGTCGGCAACCGGCTGCGCACCTCCCACAGGCCGTCGCCAAGGCTGTCCACGAGCGGCATGCCCAGCGGCCAGCGATATTGCAGCACCTGCAAGTCCTCGCCGATGAGCCTGCGCTCGTCAGCGGGCAACTGCTTCAACCACTCCCGCACAGGCTCATTTCCGCTGGCAGAGCGGAAGAAGATCACAGGCAGGGGGCGTTTGGCAGCCATAAAGCCAATTGTATCAATTGTGATACATCCAGCAAGGGTAATATCATCCGCACCAACGCCATCGACTACCACCGCTTCAAACTCAGCGAAAAATACGACGACGTCCTCGCCAAGTTCCTCCTCAGCCGCGTGCAGAAGAAAGGAGGCAGGTGATGGAAAAGAACGATTCGATTGATCGGTATCCAAAACAAAAAGCCTCAGGTCTCGAAGGGTTCTGGGCTGCCGAGTTGGGCCTTTGCATCACTTACTTCTGCCTTGGCATTTGGGAACTACTAAAGGGCTTGGACAATCCAAGACTACTCGGGTGGATCCCAGGCGGCTTGGTTTACATGATTGGCATGCTCGCATGTAGTTGGCTCGTCTGGCTCAGGCGCGACACGCGGCGCAACGCGTTCCTGCACATTTTGCTTTTTGTGCAGCTGGCCGAAGTGACTCAACGTGGCTGTGCTTGGTGGGCAGGCGAGAAAGACGCCAACTGGCCAGTGGCCAACAGCGTGCTCGCCATCGCCATGGTGATTCTGGTCGTTTGGGAAGCGCGCAGCGCTCGAAAAGCGGCCGTAAGAGAGGCTGCTTGTGAACAGAAACTTTTTGAGTCGGACGACACCCCATGACCTTCCTCGTTCCAGCGCTGCTTTTTGCCCTACCGCTCGCGGCGTTGCCTGTGGTCATTCATTTGATCCATCTGTATCGGCGGCGGCAGGTGAAGTGGGCGGCGATGATGTTTCTGCGCATGGCGCAGCGCATGAACAAGGGGCTGTCGCGGCTGCGGCAAATTTTGATCCTCGCGTTTCGCGTGCTGGCGGTGGCGGCGATCCTGTTTGTCATCACGCGGCCGATGGCGGGCGGTTTGCTCGGGCTGACCGGCGGCGTGCCGGACACGGTGATCGTGCTGCTGGACCGTTCGGCGAGCATGGAACAGCAAAACCTCGCCACCGGCACCAGCAAGCGCAGCGCGGGCCTCACGAAGCTCTCGCAGGCGCTGCGCGACACCGTGGGCACGCGCTCGAAGCTCGTGCTCATCGAAAACGCCCATCTCCAGCCGCAGGCACTCGAAAAGCCGGAATCACTGACCGATCTGCCGATCACTGGCCCCACGGACACGAGCGCGGACGTGCCCGCGCTGCTACAAAGCGCCCTTGATTACATCTCCACCAATCAAACTGGCCGCACGGACGTTTGGGTGCTCAGCGACCTGCGCCAAAGCGACTGGGATGCCGGCGGCGGACGCTGGCAGGCGCTGCGCAGCGGCTTCGCCAGCCACAAAGGCGTGCGCTTTCACCTCTTAACTTACGCGCAGCCCGCCGCGCAAAATTTGAGCATCGCCGTCGAGCGTGTGACACGACGCGAGACGGCTGACAAAGCCGAGCTGCTGCTCGATGTGCGCGTCACGCGTGCGGATTCGGCCAAGGAGCCGCTCGAACTGCCGCTGCGCTTCGTCGTGGGTGATGTGAGCACGACTTTCAAAGCGGAGATGAAGGACTCGCAGCTCGTGTTGCAAGCGCACGCCATCCCCATCGCCAAAACGATGAAGCAGGGCCATGGCCGCGTCGAACTGCCCGCCGACGCCTCGCCCAGCGACAACGTCTTCCACTTCGTCTTCGCGGAGCCGCCCGTGCTGCGCAGCGTGATCGTCAGCGACGACGAGGCCACCTTCACGCCGCTGCAGGCCGCGCTCGAAGCCGCCGCAGACCCGACACGGAAGTATGCGTGCAGTGTTTTGCCGCTCTCGCGTGCCGCCGAGATCGCGTGGGACGACACCGCGCTCATCGTCTGGCACGCACCGCTGCCGAAGGAGGGCGACCTCATCGCCAAACAGCTCGCTAATGCTCTCTGCGTGCTCTTTTTGCCACCCGAGTCGCCGAACACGAACGCCTTTGCCGGCCTGCACTGGGGCGCGTGGAGCGGCGACAGCAAAGCGGCAACCGTGAGCTGGTGGCGTAACGACGCGGGCCTGCTCGCGAACACCCGCAGCGGCACCGCGCTGCCGCTGGGCGATCTCGAAGTGCTGCGCCGCTGCGACATCCTCGGCGAAGGCACGCCACTGGCCCGTCTCGGCGAAAACCAGCCGCTGCTCATGCGTGCGAACACCACCGGCGAAAACCAAATCTGGTTCCTCGGCACCCTTCCAGGCTCTGGAGCCTCCACTTTGGCCCGCGATGGCGTGGTGATGTTCGCCATGCTGCATCGTGCGCTGAATGATGGCGCACGCGGTCTTGGCAAAGCTCAACAGCGTGATGCAGGAACGAACGTGCTCGGTGCGGGCGAGTGGAAAAGACGCGGCGAGACCGTTTTGAGCACTGAACTGCCCCTGCGAGCCGGAATCGCCGAAAGCGGTGACAAGCTAGTCGCGCTGAATCGCCCGCTCCGCGAGGATATGCCCGACTTCCTCGGCAAAACGGTGCTCGATGAGCTTTTCGCCGGTTTGGATCATCAGATCATCGAAGACCAAGTCGAAAACGAAACCAGCCTCGCGAGCGAGGTGTGGCGCACGTTCCTATTCTTGATGGCAATTGCGCTTCTGGGTGAGGCGCTGCTGTGCATGCCAGCGAAGCGTGAAGTTCAAACCGTGAATCCTTGATGCAACCCACAACCTCCCAGCTCGTCTTCAATCCCACGCCCGTCGCATTCGCGGTCGGCGTGGCGTTTGTCGTGGCGGTGGCGGGGCTGGCGTTCATGGCGTGGCGACGGAGCGGATGGCGACCGATCATGGGGTGGCTAGAGCTGCTGCGCGTGATCATCGCGGTCGGCATTGCGATCACGTTGTTGCAACCGGAGTGGCTGGAGACGTTCAAACCGGAGACCAAACCCGTTTTGGCCGTGCTGGCGGACGTTTCAGGCTCGATGAGCACGAAGGATGTGATTCGCGGTCAGGAGGCCGTTTCGCGTGAGTCCGTGGTGAAACCGCTGATCGACGAAAAACTCTGGGCGAGGCTCAAGGAGCGCATGGAGGTGGTGATCGAGCCGTTTTCGTCATCGCAGACGCCTGCGAGCGAGGGCACGGACATTCACGCGGCATTGCTCGGCGTGCTGGAGAAGCAACCGAACCTCAAATCGGTCGTTTTGATCAGCGATGGCGATTGGAACCTGGGCCAGCCGCCTTCCCAAGCCGCGACGCGGCTGCGCATGCGTGAGGTGCCGGTATTCGCGGTGCCGGTCGGATCGGAGACGCGGCTGCCGGATGTCGAGTTGAACAGTTTCGACGTGCCCACCTTCGCTGTGGCGGGCAAGCCGCTGCGCATTCCCTTCGTCATCGACAGCTCGCTGCCGCGAGACGAGGTCGTCGTGCTCGAAATGAAATCGACCAGCGGCGAGATCCTCACCAAAGAGGTCACGCTGCCGGCTATGAGCCGTTATCAGGACGCCATCGCGTGGAAGCCGGAGAAACCGGGCGAGGTGAAGCTCACGCTGACCATTCCAAAGACGCCGAACGAGCGCTATCCCGAGAACAACACGCAGGAAGCACCGCTGAGTGTGCGCAAGGAGCAGCTCAAAGTGCTCGTGATCGAGTCCTTCCCGCGCTGGGAGTATCGCTATCTGCGCAATGCGCTCGAACGCGATCCCGGCGTCGAGGTGAACTGCCTGCTGCTACATCCCGGCCTCGGCAAAATGGGAGCGGGACGCGGTTATCTCGACAAATTCCCGAAGGACGAGGAGCTGACGAAGTTCGACGTGATCTTCCTCGGCGATGTCGGCACGCAGAAAGGCCAGCTCACCGGCGAGCAATGCACCGCGCTGCAAAAACTCGTGCGCGATCAAGCGGGTGGCCTCGTCTTCATGCCCGGCTTCCACGGCTTTCAGGCTTCGCTGCAAGAAACACCGCTCGCCGATCTGCTGCCGGTGATCTGGGATGCCGCGCAGCCTCGCGGTTGGGGATCGAGCGCTCCGGGCAAGTTCGCGCTCACCGAAGCCGGCATGCGCAGCCTTTTGACCAAGCTCGAAGATACCGACGAGGCCAGCGCCCGCGTGTGGAGCACACTGCCTGGCTTCCAGTGGTATGCGCCGGCGTTTCGTGCCAAAGCGGGCAGCGAGGTGCTCGCCACGCATGGCAGCGAGTCGAATCAATACGGCCGCCTGCCTTTGATCGTCACGAAGACCTACGGCGCGGGCAAAATTCTCTTCATGGGCACCGACGGCGCGTGGCGCTGGCGCAAAGGCGTGGAGGACAAGTATCACTACCGCTTCTGGGGCCAAGTGGTGCGCTGGATGGCCTACCAGCGCAACATGAGCAGCGGCGACAAGATGCGCCTGTTTTACTCGCCGGATCGTCCCCGCACCGGCGATGTGCTCACGCTAAACGCGAACGTCATGAGCCTCACTGGCGAGCCGCTGCGCGAGGGCGCGGTGATCGCTCAAATCGAAGCGCCGAGCGGCAGGGTTTCGAGTCTGCGCCTGCTTCCGGCCGGCGAGGAAGCCTGGGGGCTTTTCAACGGCACCTTCACGCCAAGCGAACCCGGCGATCATCGCGTCATGCTGAGCTGCGCGGAGGCGGGATCGAGTTTGGAGACGAAAGTCTCGATCCAAGGTACCAGCCGCGAAAAACGCGGTCAACCCGCGCGAATTGATGTGCTCAAGGAAATTGCGCAGTTTACCAAAGGCAGCGTTTTGGATACCACGAAGCCGCAAAGCATCGTCGATGCCATCGCCGCCATCCCCGAGGCGGCTTATCAAGAACGCCGCCTGCCACTGTGGGCGCATCCGGCGTGGGCGGGGTTGTTGGTGGTGCTGTTGGGCTTGTTTTGGGTGGGAAGAAAGGCTGCGGGAGCGTTTTAATGATCCCAATCAAAAGCTCGTCATGACCGTTCAATCACGATAACATCCTCGAATTATGAAAACGGAACTGCCGCCCATTCTGGAAGCGAAGCTGGCTGATTTTCGCAAGCGCGTGTGGGTCGTGAAGCTGACCGAAGGGGTGCTGGCAGGCATTGTTGGGGTGTATTTGTCTTACCTAGCACTGTTCTGCCTGGATCGTGTCATGGAAACGCCCATGTGGATCCGAGGCACCCTCATGCTAGCTGGAACCGCGGTGCTAGCTGTTGGGTTGCCGCTGAAATGGCACAAGTGGGTTTGGCGCCAACGACGGCTGGAAGATGCAGCGCAGCTTCTGCGATGGAAGTTTCCGCGACTTGGAGATCAGTTGCTGGGTATCGTGGAACTAGCACGACTAGAGTCAGGCGAAGCAGGCCGCAGTGAGCGACTGGTTCAGGCGGCCATGGCACAAACAACGGAAGCCGTAAAAGATCGGGATCTTCGTGAGGCCATGCCGGATCGGCTGTTGAAGAAATGGACATGGGCGATGGTCACGCTGTTTGTGGTTTTCTTAACTTTAGATTACGCCATGCCAGAGGCTTCAATGAACGCATTGGCGCGCTGGTTGATGCCGTGGCGGAACATCGAACGCTTCACCTTTGCGAAGATCGAGAAGCTGCCGGAGCGGCTCGTGGTGCCGTATGCGGAGCCGTTTGATTTGAAGGTGCTTCTGCAAAAGGACACGCGCTGGTCGCCGGGCCAGGCGAAGGCGCGGATTGGTGATCAACCGGCAGTGCTGAGCGGTTTGAAGGAGAGCGCGTATCCGCTGGCGTTTCCG
>CAXNGR010000075.1:0-9611 GCA_964201265.1 Verrucomicrobiaceae bacterium | reverse complement strand
CCCGGCACGAATTTCAAAATCGGCCTCGATCCGATTCTCGCGCTGATTCCCGGCGTCGGAGACACCGTGGCCTCCGGCGCGGGCGTGATCATCCTGCTGGATGCCCTGCGCAGCGGCATCTCGATCCCGGTGTTTCTGCGCATGGCGCTGAACATGGGCATCAATTTCCTCATCGGTCTCGTTCCTGGCTTTGGCGCTGCGGCGTCCATGTTCTTCAAATCCAACTCACGCAATCTGCGCCTGCTCACCGCTTGGCAGGCTGGCAACAAGGACGGCGTGAAGCGCAGCACACTGCGCTTCTACCTCGGCATTTTACTGCTCTTTGCCATCATCATCGGCATGCTCCTCATCGCCTGGGCGTTCTACACCTGGCTGTTTTATCACTTCATCCAGACCATCGGCCACGCTCTCGGGCTGGTGGGGTGACTTCAATACCCCGCTCGTTTCACCAGCGGCAAATGGTCCCCCGTTCGGCCTGCGGGCTTGGGCATTGGCAGCGGTTCGATGCCTGACTCTTCGACCTTTGGCAGCGAGGCCATGCCACGCAGGGGTGGCGGCTTGGGCGAGTTATCTGGCGCACCGTTGGGGTCGATGATGATGAAGACGCATTCCACGATGCCGAAACGAATGCGGTCGCCGCTGTTGAGCACGACGTGCTGAATTTTGACGCCGTTCACAAAGGTGCCGCAACTTGATCCGAGGTCGAACAGCTCAAATGTTCCTCCCCCAGTGCCGGACAGGCGCGCATGACGGCCGGATACATGTTCCTCGGCGATGATGAGGTCATTGCCTGCCACCCGGCCGATGCTGATCTGCCCGCCAGCGGGCACATCGCGGCTCTTTTCGTCATCGGTCAGCACCGTGAGCAGTCCATGACGCGGGGATTTGGCCATCGCTGCCAGCTTGCGTGCCACATCGGCCTTGGACTGCACCAGCGTGCCGCCGAGATCGTCAGCCTCATCGAGTTGATCTCCCGCGATGTAGCGAAACGTGGCTGCGACGGTGGCGAAGTCGATCCGGTCGCCGTTTTTGAGCGCACAACGCTCAATCCGCTCGTCGTTGACGAATGTGCCGCCGCTGGAGCCGAGGTCCACCACCTCAAACACGCCGTCTTTTCGCGCCACTAGCTTCGCGTGCTGGCTGGAGACGTGCAGATCGCGGATGACGAGGTCGTTGCTCTTGTTGCGCCCGATGGTGAAGGGATCACGCACCGTGACGACTGTCTGCTGCCCGCCTTCCACCTCCAGCGTGAGCGTGGCGAGAGTCTGCGGATTAAAAACGAGAGCGTTGCCCGCAGCGGCAGGTGGCGGTGGGTAAACGGCAGAAGGATCTTGCTGGAGCGGGGTCGTGCGCGGCAGTTCCACCACCTTGGCCTGGTGCGCGGCAAGTTGGCGCTGCTGCTCCAGCATTTCCGCCTTCATTCGCGCCATCTCCGCCTCCATCTTTACGCGCTCCAGCTCCAGCCGGAGGCGCTCTTGCTCAAGCGCCGCGTCCATCACCGGCGCTGCGGCTGGGGCAGGAGAGGTCGCCACTGCGGGGACCGCTGGCGGTGCATGCTGCGCGGGCGTGACCTCTACGATCGCAGGCTTGCTTGGTTTCACCACAGCACTGGCTGGACCGGCAGCAGTCTCGAACTGGCCCCAGTCCATGTCATCCCAAGTGGCGGCGACGTTTTCTTTTTGCGACATCTGCTTTTGTTTAAGGCGGCTGCCGTGCCTGATCAAGCCCCAGACTGCGATTGTGAGAGCGCCTGGCGGAGATGTCGCATCTCGGCCTTCAGATTATCCTCGTTGGCCACGGTTTCGAGAATCTGCGCCTCCAGAGCCGCGCGGAAGCGGTCCCGCAGGCGGCTGAGCGCGGTTTTCAGCGCGTTGACGCTCATGCCGAGCTTTTGCTCCCAAGCCGCATAAGTGGCGGCGTCCGGCGAGCTGACCAGCCCACTTTGCAGAGCGTCAAACAGCGTTTTTTTGCCCTGCTCCTCATAATCCGCCGCCACCTCGGCTTTCGCATGCCGCACGATCTCCAGCGCCCACTGCCTGTCGAAATACGCGTCCGCATCCACGTTCGCAGGATGGGCGGGTTCATGCCGCGATTCTGCCCAGGCCACGTCCAGCCCGATGAAGGACGCCTGGCCGCCGCGTTTTTCCGCCTGCTCTCTTCCTTGTTGATTTGATAAGAAAAACTTGAAGTCGTGGACCAAAAACGCACGGAATCGGCCCCGCTCCTGGTTCGCTCGCTGGATGTAATCCCGCTCCAGCAGCTTGGCGAAGTAACTCTGCGTCACATCCTCCGCATCATGCGGCGCACAGCCGCGATGTCGGGCAAAGGCGTAGATGGGCCGCCAGTACTTGCGGCACAGGTCGTTCAGGGCCGAGTGAGCCGCGCTGTGGTCCTCCCGTGCCACGATGACTTGGCTCCACCGCGTCGTCGGGAAGCTGTTGGCATGAAACGTGGAGCGCGGGGACATCGGGCGGCATTCAACACTCAACTTTGAACTTTGAACACCGAACTTTGAACTTCCGTGAAGCTCGCTTTCCGGTGGCATTCCTGCTTCTTTGCCTACGAATTGAAAAAATCAGCATTTTTCTTCACGGGCGCTGTAACCGCCCGCACCGCTTTCATTAGTCTTTGGTAGAAACCCATGACCACGTCCTCAGACTCTCCCGAAAACGATCCCAATCTCAGCGGTCTGGGCCGAGCTTTGCTCGACACCGGCGGTAGCAAGCCCTCTGGCCCCTGGGTGCCGCCGACAGCGGAGGAACTGCATGCCATCCTCCCGCAGTATGAGATTGTGAAGATGCTGGGCCGTGGCGGCATGGGCGCGGTTTACATGGGCCGTCAGACCGCGCTGGACCGCCCCGTCGCCATCAAGATTCTCTCCGCCCAGCTTGAGGAGAGCGACATGGGCTTCACCGAGCGCTTTAAAAACGAGGCTCGGGCCATGGGGAAATTGAACCACCCGGCGATTGTATCGGTGTACGAGTTTGGCGAGCACGAAAGCGGATTGCTCTACATCGTCATGGAGTATGTGGATGGCACCGACGTGGCCCGAATGATCGCCAAATCCGGGCGGTTGCACACCGAGCACGCCATGGCGATCACCGCGCATGTTTGCGATGCGCTGGCCTACGCGCACGAGCGCGGCATCATCCATCGTGACATCAAACCGGCTAACATCATGGTCGGCTACGATGGTGAGGTGAAAGTGGCTGACTTCGGTCTCGCCAAGGTCAGCACCAGCGGGGGACAGACGCTAGGATTGACACAGAGCGGCATGGCGATGGGCACGCTGCATTTCATGGCACCGGAGGCGCTGATGCTGGGCACGGCGGTGGATCATCGAGCGGATATTTATGCCGTGGGGGTCATGCTGTACCAGATGCTCACCGGCAAGCTGCCGCAGGGCATGTTCAAGATGCCCAGTCTGCAAATCGCCGGCCTTGATCCGCGGTATGATGATTTAATTACCAAAGCGATGATGGAAGACCGTGACGCGCGCTATCAAAGCGCACGGGAGATGCGGGCTGGGCTGGACGGCATTTTAACGCAACCTGTGATCAAAGTGGAATCCGCAGGAACTGCCTCGCCTGCCGCTGCCGCGCTGCCAACTCAGGCGCGTCCGCAGCGCCCTGGTGGTGCGATGCGCCAGCCGTACCCTCCACCCCAGTCGCGAACGGTCATACAACCAGAGAAGCGTGGGTCACTGATCTATTGGGTGTTCGTGCTAGTGCTTGGCACTGCCATTGGCTGGATGCTGCTGGATCGTGAAAAGCAGACCTCCCCTTTGGCTGCGGCCCCACTGCAAGAAACCGCGCCCACGACCAGCGCTCCCACCAAAACAGCAGCTTCGGAGACTCAAGAACTGGACTGGGAACCCATGTTCACTTCAGACTCACTGGCTGGCTGGACCGGTGACAATGCCAACTATCAAATCGCTCATGGGATTCTTACCGCGAACGCGAAGGCAACTAATCTCATCTCACCAAAGATTTACCGGAGCTTTGCCCTCAAGTTTGACCTCAAACTGAGCGCCAAGGCGAATTCGGGCATCAGTTTCTGGGAAGAGCGATCAGCAGGTGGAACCATGCGCAACGCTCGCGCTTTTGAAATCCAGCTCACGGACGATACCACACAACCAGTGAAAGCAGATTCCCGAGTGTCTCATGGCAGCATCCTTAACCGGCAGGGAGCCAGTGTGCAGAAGATGGGGCCGTTGGGTTCTTGGAACGAGCATGAAATCCGTGTCATCGGCACCCAGGCCACAGTGATTGTCAATGGCAGCAAAGTCGTGGACATTGATCTTCTCAAACTAAAGCCGAAAACAGGCGATAAACCAATCGACCTGAGCAAACGGACCGGCCACATCGGCATTCTGGGCCGCAGCGGTCCGGTGGAGTTTCGGAACATGCGCATCAAAAGCTACGACACTCCTACTCTGCCCCCGGCTCCGAATGCGCCAACAGCTCCGACCAAGCCTGCCACAGCCGCCGACACCCATGCGTATGCCTGGCTCATCGGCACCTGGACCCAGGGCTATGGAATGCCGCCAACACCAGCTCTCAGCATGGAACTGCGGTCAGACTACACCGCCGAGATGACGGCAGGCGGCCAGACCGTCCAGGGGCGCTGGAACCTCAGTGGCAAGAAACTCGGCATCAACTGGGCCAACGGCCACCTGCATGAAATCACCGTCAGCAGCGCCGACGCCGTCACGGTACTCACGGGAAAAGGCATCCCGCCCAATGGCGACGTTTTTCCCCTTATCTATCGGAAGGACGTAGCCACCATTGCCTCGGCAGCGGCTGCCATCCCCCCAACACCTCAAGTGCCTGCGGTGAAGGCGAGCGCGACTGCGCAACCGTCATTCACTGCACCCTCGGGTGCCTCTGCCGAAGTTTGGGTGGACACCAAAGGCCGCAGCCTTCAGGCGAAGTTTGTTCGCATCGAAGGTGGTAACGTGATGCTCGAAATCGCGGGCAAAGTTCAGCCTGTGGCACTGAGCACGCTCTCCATCGCCAGCCAGCAGCTAGCTCGCAATTTGGCCGGCCAACGCATGCCAGCCCCGTTGAACTGGCTGCTTGGCGGGTGGGCCGTTTTTGAGGGGGCTGCATTAACCACGGGCATCGACTATCCCGCCGCATTTCTTCCAGATGGCACGGCATGCTGCACGCCTGCTCCAGATCAGTTTCAAATCTCCACCTGGTCCCTGGAGAATGAACACATCATCGTGAAATGGGATGCGGATACGCAGTGGGTGCTGCCCGTCCCCGGCTTGCAGCAGCCGATCAAGCTAAGCGGTGAGGTTCGCATCAAGGGGCAGGAGCCAGTTCGCCTCTCTCTTGCTCCGCGCTCCGAGCAAGGCAAGAAACCAAGTCCTCGCCCCTCAAAAGCAGATCTAGCAGGTCATGAGTTCGCATTCTTCTGGCGTTCACTCAGGCAGGGCGACAGCAGACCCAATCTTAAACTCATGGCGGACGGCCGTGTGCTTGTGAGCGATGCTGGCAACGAAGCTTCATGGGATATTGAAGGCGGCTTATTGGTCCTGCGAGCAGCCGATGGCCGCCCTACCTCCGTTTACCACAAATTCACTCAGCTCAGAGATGCTTGGACCGCCTTCGGTCCCTGTCTTGAAAGGCGCCGCACCGAAAACATTCTCACTCAAAAATAAATCACCTCCGGCTGTAACCGCCTGCTCTGTTTTCATTAGTCTCTGTTAGAAAACGATGTCTTCCGATCTCTCCGCCTTTCCTAGCAACGACCCCGAACTCAGCGGCCTTGGCCGCGCCCTGCTCGACACTGGAGGCAGCAACCCGTCTTCCGGCCCCTGGGTGCCGCCCACTGCCAAGGAACTCGGTAAATTGCTGCCCGAATACGAGATCGTGAAGATGCTGGGCCGTGGCGGCATGGGCGCGGTTTACATGGGCCGCCAAATCTCCCTGGAGCGCCCCGTTGCCATCAAGATTCTCTCCAACACGCTTGATGAAGCAGACGCCAGCTTCGCCGAGCGCTTCAAAAACGAGGCAAGGGCGATGGGAAAGCTCAATCATCCCGGCATTGTCTCGGTGTATGCCTTCGGTGAGACGGCGGGTGGTCTGCTGTACATTGTGATGGAGTATGTCGATGGCACCGACGTGGCCCGCATGATCACCGCCAGCGGCAGGCTGCACACCGAGCACGCCATGGCGATCACCGCGCGCGTTTGCGATGCCTTGGCCTACGCGCACGAGCGCGGCATCATCCATCGTGACATCAAACCGGCGAACATCATGGTCGCGTATGATGGCAGCGTGAAGGTGGCCGATTTCGGCCTCGCGAAAGTGCACGGCAAAAGTGGCGAGACCATGGGGTTGACGCAGAGCGGCATGGCGATGGGCACCTTGCATTACATGGCCCCGGAAGTGCTCATGCTCGGCAGCGCAGTGGACCACCGGGCGGACATTTATGCGGTGGGCGTCATGCTCTACCAGATGCTCACGGGCAAGGTGCCGCATGGCGTCTTCAAGCTGCCCTCCTTGCAAATTCCTGGCCTCGATCCGCGCTACGACGGCGTCATCGCCAAGGCGATCATGGAAGATCGTGAGGCACGCTACCAAAGAGTGGTCGAGATGCGGCGTGATCTCGACGGCATCCTCACCCAGCCGGTACTGAAGGTGGAGGCTGACGCCTCCCACGCTCCCGCCGCGCTGCCCACGCAGGCCCGGCCACAGCGCCCAGCAGGTCAGCCGTATCGCCCTCCGCAGCGGCAAGTTGCCGCGCCACGGCCACTGCCATCCTCCAACGTCATGTTGATGTGGGCAATACTGGCTGCCGCGCTGGTGGCGGGTGGTGCTTGGTGGCTCAAACACACGGCGGCACCGCAGCCGCTCGTCATGCGGGATTCGCCAGCGCTTGCGAATCCAGCCCCCCTCGCTCCCAAAGATGGCTACACCAATTCCCTCGGCATGAAGTTTGTGCCGGTGCCCGGCACCAGCGTGCTGTTCGGCATCCACGAAGTCCGTTATCAAGACTACGCGGCGTATGCCGGCGACGCCCTCGGTGTGGACGATGCGTGGAAAGATCAGAGTGCAGACGGCTACACGCCCACGGACAAAAAAGAGCAGCATCCCGTCACGAAAGTAAGCTGGGAGGACGCGCAAAAGTTCTGCGCGTGGCTCAGCAAGAAAGAAGGAAAAACCTACCGCCTGCCCACCGATGAGGAGTGGAGCATCGCAGTGGGTCTGAATCCAGAGCAGCGGCCCGCTGGCACCACTCCCGAAATGCTGAGCCGCACACAAAAAACGAAGTTCCCGTGGGAAGGCGACTTTCCACCCAAGAGTGGCGACAAGGTTGGAAACTACCGCAACGAGGGCCTCAATCCAGAAACAGCCAGCAGCGCAGCAGATTTTCTCGACAACTATGTGGATGGCCACCCGTCCACCGCACCGGTGATGAGTTTCATGCCGAACCAATTCGGCCTCTATGACATGGGCGGCAATGTCTGGGAGTGGTACGAAGATTGGTCCAATGCCGAGCAAAAACAGCGCGTCATGCGGGGTGGTTCGTGGGACTGCAGCAACCGCAACATCATGTTCTCCTCTTACCGCAATCAGCAATCCCCACTGCGGCGCTATCCAACCTACGGCTTCCGTGTAGTGCTGGTGGCTCCGCCCACCCCTCTGCCGCCTGTTTCAAAGCCTGCTCCAGAGATTACCGCTGCTAGCACACCTGCACCAACCAGCAGGCCCACCCCGACGGCGTCATCTTCCCCATCCGCACTCACCAGCATTCCACAGCCTGTTTTCACCAACACGCTCGGCATGAAGTTTGTAGCGTTGCCAGGCACGAAGACATTGATGTGCATTCATGAGACACGGAATCAGGATTATTCCTCCTACGCCAGCTCGGTAACTGTGGACGGCCGCTGGGCCAACACCACCCGCAAGGGCCTACCCATAGGCCACGAGGCTGATCATCCTGTGCTGAACATGAGCTGGATCGGAGCCAAGGGTTTTTGCGACTGGCTTTCGAAAAAGGAGGGGCATCGTTACCGCCTGCCAACAGATCGCGAGTGGAGTATTGCCATTGGTATCGCTGAAAAAGAAACCGATTTCGAGGCGACAACACCTGAGCAGAAGAGCGCGCTACTTACTGATACCTATCCTTGGGGAACGGACTGGCCGCCCCCGGCTGGATATGGCAATGTGGGGGATGAAGCGCACGAGGCTGTCTTCCATCAATCCAGCATCAAAGGTTTTCGGGATGGTTTTGCCGGCACCGCGCCGGTCATGAGCTTCGCCCCGAATCAACTTGGTATTTACGACCTCACCGGCAATATCTGGGAGTTTTGCGAAGATTGGTACAACGACGACAAGCGCTATCGCGTGCTGCGTGGCAGTCACTTCAACGACTACAAATCGAAGTATTTATGCTCCTCTTACCGTGCTAGCCGCTCACCCGAAGAGTTCTGGTCGTGCGATGGCTTTCGTGTGGTCATTGAGGACTTCTCACAAGCCACCACCACTCCCAGCTCCATCTCAGTTGCGCCGGTTGCGGCAAGTCCCACGATCTGGGTCGATGCAAAGAACCGCAGCCTAGAGGCAAAATTTGTCCGGCTTGAGGACTCCAACGTGGTGCTCGACATCCGGGGCAAAAAAACACCGGTGCCGATGGCGTCCCTGTCCTCTGCCAGTCAGCAGATTGCGCGTGATTTGACAAACGAACTGGAATCAGGCGTGTTGCGCCAAGCGACCATGGACAAACCCTTTGTTAACTCACTGGGCATGCGCTTCGTTCCGGTCAAAGGTACAAGGGTGCTGTTTTGCATCCATGAAACACGCATGAAAGACTACCGGGATTATGCGAGGGAAGAACGTGGGGTCGATCAAAGTTGGGAAGACTTGATAAGTCCAGGTGGCTATCCGGTCAGCCGGACTGGCAATCATCCGGTTGCGAATGTGAACTGGAATGATGTTCAAGGTTTTTGCAAATGGCTGAGCGACAAGGAAAAGCGGATTTATCGTCTGCCCGCAGATGCAGAATGGAGTGCTGCCGCAGGCCTTGAGGAAGAACACTCCGCCGGAACAAATCCTGCTATTCTGGGTGCTGCCGCTGCTGCTAACCCCATCTACGCATGGGGCACCACCTGGCCGCCACCGCGTAAGTTTGGGAATTACGCGGACCGCAGCCTTGCGCCGTTGGGACCACAAAACGCCACATTGACCGATTACGACGATGGTCATGGCCTTGCAGCTCCGGTCATGAGTTACCAGCCTAATGCTCTGGGCATCTATGATCTGTCCGGCAATGTCTGGGAATGGTGCGAGGACGAGTATAGTCCAGGCTCGCCCGAACGCGTGCTGCGAGGTGGCTGCTGGTATGATGGGGCGGAGCCGCAGGAGGCCATCGCGCTGAACTACCGGCAGCATTTGGCGGCAGATATTCGAGAAGGTCACATGGGACGGGGATTTCGCGTTGTGATCGAGCTTCCTTGAATTCGTTGTTTCTTCCATACGCAGCTCCTGAAAACACATGCCCTCTGAACCATCATTTTCCGCCAACGACCCCAACCTCAGCGTTCTCGGTCGCGCCTTGCTCGAAACCGGTGGCAGCAAGCCTTCCGGTCCCTGGGTGCC
>CAXNGR010000074.1:0-9648 GCA_964201265.1 Verrucomicrobiaceae bacterium | reverse complement strand
ATGGTAATGGAAGAGATGCCCCAACCGCGTGACGCGTTCATCCTTGGTCGTGGCGAATACGACAAACCAACCGTCAAAGTTGGCATGGGCCTGCCCGCTGTGCTGCCCCCCTTGCCCCAAGGTGCGCCGCTCAATCGTCTGGGCCTCGCGAAGTGGCTCGTTGATCCTGCCAATCCCCTCACGGCGCGTGTGTGGGTCAATCGCGCGTGGGAGAAGTTCTTTGGTTACGGCTTGTGCAAGACCACCGAGAACCTCGGCTCGCAGGCCGAATACCCGGTGCATCCCGAATTGCTCGACTGGCTGGCAGTAGAGTTCATGCGCAGCGGCTGGGACATGAAGGCGCTGCAAAAACAGCTCGTCATGAGCCAGACCTATCGCCAGCAAAGCAAGGTCACGCCTGAACTCGTCGCGAAAGATCCTGACAACCGCCTCCTCGCTCGTGGGCCGCGTTTCCGCCTCGCGGGCGAGTTGGTGCGCGATCAAGCCCTCGCCTTGAGCGGCCTGCTCGTGCCCAAGATCGGCGGCGACAGCGTGCGGCCTTACATGCCGGAAGGTGTGTGGGACGAAACGAGCAAGTACGGCAACCTGCGCGGCTACAGGGCCGACTCGGGCGAAGGTTTGTATCGGCGCACGATGTACACCTTTTGGAAACGCACCGCCGCACCGCCCACCATGCTGCTATTTGACTCCCCTTCCCGCGAACTCTGCACGGTGAAGCGCTCCCGCACCAACACGCCGCTGCAAGCACTCGCGTTGTTGAATGAAGTCACTTTCGTCGAAGCTGCACGCTCGTTGGCGCAACGCCTCATGAAGGAAGGTGGTGCCACGGCTGAGTCGCGCATCGCGTATGGCTATCGCCTGGTCACCGCTCGCGCACCCGATGCCGATGCCAAGCGCATCCTGCTCGCAGGATTGAATCAGCGCCTCGCGGAATTCAAAGCCTCACCCGAAGCCGCCTCCAAGCTCATCACCACCGGTGCCTCGAAGCCCGATGCGACGCTCAATCCTTCTGAACTCGCCGCCTACACCCTGACGGCTAGCGTTCTGCTCAATCTGGACCGCACCATTACCCGCGACTGACATGATCTCCTCCACGCTTCAACTGCAAGACCGCCTCAACCGCCGCGCCTTCCTCAAGCACAGTGGCCTCGCGCTCGGCTCTACCGCGCTCGCCTCACAACTCGCCGCTGCGCCCACGCATTTCGCTCCAAAGGCGAAACGCATCATCTATCTGTTCCAAAGCGGTGCACCCTCGCAGATGGATCTGTTTGATCCGAAGCCGCAGATGGAAAAACGGCGCGGAGAAGACCTGCCCGCGTCCATTCGTCAGGGCCAGCGGCTCACCGGCATGACCTCGGGCCAGAAGACGTTTCCGGTGGCTCCGTCGATGTTCAAATTCGCGCAGCACGGCCAGAGCGGTGCGTGGATCAGCGAGTTGATGCCAAACATCTCCAAGATGTCCGATGAACTCTGCTTCATCCGCTCCATGCACACGGAGGCGATCAATCATGATCCAGCGATCACCTTCTGCCAGACAGGTTCGCAGCTTGCGGGGCGTCCGTGCATCGGCTCATGGCTCAGTTACGGCCTGGGCAGCGCCAATCGTGATCTGCCAGCCTATGTGGTGCTCACCTCGTTCGGCACGGGCCGTCGTGAGGACCAGCCGCTTTACGACCGCCTCTGGAGTTCCGGCTTTTTACCGACACAGCATCAGGGTGTGAAATTCCGCAATGTGGGCGATCCGGTGTTGTATCTCTCTGATCCCGCCGGGGTGAACCGTGGCATGCGGCGCGGCATGTTGGACGAGCTTGCCGCTTTGAATCAGCATGATCATCAGCTTTTCGGCGATCCTGAGATCACCGCCCGTGTGGCGCAGTATGAAATGGCCTTCCGCATGCAGGCCAGCGTGCCGGACCTGATCGACATCTCGAAGGAGCCTCAGCATGTGATTGATGACTATGGCCCCGATGTGAAGACCCCCGGCACTTATGCCGCCAACTGCCTGTTGGCCCGTCGCCTTGCCGAACGTGACGTGCGCTTCATCCAACTCTTCCACATGGGCTGGGATCATCACGGCGGCTTGCCGAATGCGATCAAGGGCCAGTGCCGCGACACGGATCAACCCACGGCGGCCTTGATCAAGGATTTGAAGCAACGCGGCCTGCTCGACGACACGCTCATCGTCTGGGGCGGCGAGTTTGGGCGCACGATCTACTCCCAGGGCGCGCTGACGGAGACGAATTACGGACGCGATCATCATCCACGCTGTTTCACCGTCTTCATGGCCGGTGCAGGCGTGAAGAAGGGCACGACCTACGGCGAGACGGATGACTATTGCTACAACATCACGCGTGATCCGGTGCATGTGCATGATCTGAATGCCACCATCCTGCACCTGCTCGGCATCAACCACGAACGGCTCACCTTCCCGTTCCAAGGCCGCGATTATCGCCTCACCGACATCCACGGCAGCCTTGTGAAGGGCATCGTCGCTTAGTCGGGGCAGCGAAGCCGGCAGATGGAGAGACTGAAGCCCCATGACCGGCTGACTCCGCTGCTATCAGAGAAATCATTCTCCTGTCCCCATTCTACTGTCTTTTTCATCAAGTTGGTCAGAAGAAGCGGCCTACTTGCCCTCCAAGAGTGGCTGCAAGACGGGACCGTCCATTTTTTCCGCCTTCAAGCCGAGCAGGGCGGCCAGCGTCGGTGCCACGGAGGTGTTGCTGACTGTACCACACCTAGCACCCGGCTGGATGCCCGCTCCCCAGGCGACGAAGGCCGCGTGCATGTCCGGCTGTGCAGCGTCAGATCCGTGCGAGCCCTTCGTAACCTCATCCAGCGGCGTCACGACCACATCGCCTGCTGGAGAATCCACGAAATTGAAACCGTTCGCCGCAGACAGCACGAGGTCAGCCATCTGTGGGTTCTTCGCAGAATCAGGCAGCCCATGAGCGGCGAAGTCGCCCGGTGTGATCACCGCTCCCACGCCTTCCACCTGGCGGAACTGCTCGGCGAGCTTCACCACCTGCGCCGCACGGCCCTCATCCCGCAACACATAGATGAAACATGCCCCTCCCTGCGCCACGGCACGGACACTGCCACCCGTGATGCGCGGCCCGAACGCAGTGAGCAATCCTTCCTGCCGCAGCAGCACGTTTGGCTGGATTCGCCGACGGTAGGAGATGAAGCCGTGATCAGACACCACCAGCAGAGTCCCGCGCCCGCGATGAGTGCGCTGCAGTTCCTGCCAGAGCTCGCCCACGCAAGCGTCCTGATTTTTCAAGGCGGCATAGGCCTGCGGTGAGCGGGGACCAAACCGGTGCTGCGCGTGATCAAGCTCCACGAAATGCATGAGCAGCAGATGCGGGCGGTGAACACCCAGCAGATGCTTCCCCATCTGCGCAAACATGCGGTCCCGCTCGGCGATGCGCTCAGCATTCCACCACTCCTCCTGCATGCCCCAGGGGATGCCTTTCGCGGTGAACTCCTCCAGCAGCGAGGGCGTGGCGAACTGCTTCACCAGCGCCAGCGTGCCCACATCCGGGATGGTCCAATCCAGGGTGCGCGCCCCGCGAGTCGCAGGCCAGATCAGCGCGGCCGTCTTCAATCCTGCCTGCTTCGCGAGGTCGTAGATCGTCGGCACCTTCACGATCTCGTCCTTGTTGAAGAGGGGATCGACCACCAGCGGTACGATCTCATTTTTCGCACGGTCGAACACGCTGTTGCCAAGCACGCCATGCTTTCCGGGATGCACGCCCGTGACCAGCGTGGTGTGGTTGGGCCAGGTGACCGTGGGCATCGAGGCGATCATGCCCTGCGCACGCGCCCCCTCGGCGACCAGGCGGCGCAGCGTCGGAATTTCCGCCACGGGATCGTCGAGATAGAAGTTCGCCAGGCCATCCACGCTCACCATCAAGACGATGCGATCAGGCGTTTCCGCATCCACGCGATGGGCACCAAACAACATGAAGAGAGCGAGCGGGAGAATGGAAACACGGAACATCCCTGCGCTGTAGCCTGCCCGCTCCGCGTTTCAAGCAATGCTGTGCAACGATGAAACCTCTCCGGCACGTCGTGGCAGAGGTGAAGCACGCCTTTAGCGCCGAACGTGCAGAAACAGATTAACCCCCTCAGGTTCCCACTGCACGTCGATGGAATCTGCCGCCGCGCCTGCTTCGAGCGCCAGTTCGCGCAGATGATCGCGCGTGCGGTGCTGCAGCACCCAGTCGCCCAGCAGCTCCATGTAATCGCGGCTGGGATTGAAGTCGGAAAAATTCCCCACCACCACTTCCCCGCCACGCTTCGTGACAGCCATGAGCGCCTTCAGCAGATACACGAAGGTGCGGTCCGTGAGGTAGTCAAACAAACCCGCCGACCAGACGAGTTCGTAGCCTTTTGCAGGCAGGAAACGCAGCACATTACGATGGAAAAACTCCACCCGCTGCGCAAACGGCGCGCAGAGCCGCTTCGCATGCTCAATGGCGTGAATCTCCGCGTCAACGCAGTCAAACAGCACCTCGCGCTCAGGATTGTCCAGCACCCACTCGCGAACATCCCGCGCAGGACCGCTGGCGACGTTCAGCACATTCAGCCGGGCCTTGGAGCGGCCTGCCGTGTGCGAGTTCAGCAGTTGATGGAAGTAGGCTTTGCGATTGCGCACCGCGTTCGGTGCCGCCTGCGAGTGGAAATACAGATCCCAGCGGCGCAGATGCGGCTCCTGGGCCGTTTGCAGCGTGTAGATGGCCTCAATGATCTCAAAGTCGCCACTGTAGCCGAATTTTTTGCCCAGCGCCCGCGCCTGCATCGTCCCTTCGAGATGCCGATGCGTGATGTCCTGCGCATAGGCCAGCACCTCGTCCCGTGCGATCAATTTTGCCCGCACCGCGTCTCCAAGCTGCCGCAGTGTGCGGTTCATCAGCGCGTATTCATTCGGCATCGGACCTCCGTTGGCGATGAGTTCGCGCAACAGGTCGTCAAACTGAGTCAACGGCTCGACACCACCCCGGCGGTCGTACATTCGTTCTTGGAGGACAAGGGGCGGCATGCGCTGGTTTGAATCAGAAGAAAGACCTGAGAAGGCCGGACAGGAAACGTAACTGGCTGATAGTAAGCCTTTCTTAACCAATCGGGAAGCGAAAATTTTGCCTCCCCTGCCGTTACCTGTGCCACTCATGCCTTTGTCCCTCTGGATTTCAGCCCTCACAACCGTCAGCGCCCTCGCCGCGCCCGTGGACTTTGTCCGCGAGGTACGTCCGATCTTGGAGAAGCACTGCTACGACTGCCACAGCGAAAAAAAGCAGAAGTCCGGCCTGCGCCTCGACATCAAATCCGAAGCCTTCAAAGGCGGCGACAACCACTCGCCTGACATCATCGCAGGAAACGCCAAGGACAGCCCGCTGATCCATTTCGTCACCACCGATGACGAGGAGGAACTCATGCCGCCCAAAGGCAAACTGTCCTCCACTGAGATCGAAACACTCACTGCCTGGATCAACGAAGGTGCCGTGTGGCCGGATGGCGTCGATCTCGCCAAACTCGAAGACCGTCGTGATCACTGGAGCTTCAAGCCCCTCACAAGGAGTGGGGGCATCCTGCCCCCACACCGGGGCCAGGATGGCCCCGCTCCTGTCACGATCGACACCTTCATCGAGGCCAAGTTGAAGGAGAATGGTCTCATAATGTCTCCAGAAGCCGCCCCCATTTCCTGGCTACGCCGTGTCACCTTCGATCTCACCGGTCTGCCGCCAACACCCGAGGAAGCCGCTGCGTTTCTGAAGGACAAGAACCACGCAGCCGTCGTCGAGCGCCTCCTCGCCAGCCCGCGCTACGGCGAACGCTGGGCGCAGCACTGGCTTGATGTCGTGCGCTATGCAGACACGCACGGCTTTGAGGTAAACACCGAGCGCCCGAATGCCTGGCCTTACCGAGACTACGTCATCAAGGCCTTCAACAACGACACGCCGTATGATCGCTTCATCAAAGAGCAGCTCGTCGGCGATGCGATGAGCCAGGACGCCGCCACCGGCTTCCTCGTCACCGCGTCCGTGTTGCTGCCCGGCCAGATTGGCAAAGACGATCAGTCCAAGCGGCTGGCACGGCAGGATTCCATCGACGAGATCGTCGTGAACATCGGTCAGACCTTTCTCGGGCTCAGCATCGGCTGCGCGCGCTGCCACGATCACAAATTCGATCCCATCACGGCCAAGGATTACTACGCCATGCAGGCCTTCGTCGCCGGAGTCGAGTATGGCGACCGCGATCTGCGCACGCCGAAAGCCGAGGCCGCACGCGTAGAAGCCAAACGTCTCCAACCACGCCTCGCCGAGATCGATAAAGAACTCGCCCGCTTCGTGCCCTTGGTGAAATCCGGCACCGAACGCCCGATGATCAACACGCGTGAAAACGCGGACCGTTTTGCGCCAGTGAAAGCCCAGCGCGTGCGCTTCACCATCAAGGCCACGAACAATCTGGAGCCCTGCATCGACGAACTCGAAATATTCAACACCAGCGGCGAGAACGTCGCGCTCGCCACCGCAGGCACGCTACGCAAGTCGGGTGGCGACATCGGTGTCGCCGAGCGTCACGAGCTGCGCTTCATCAACGATGGCCGCTACGGCAACGGGCGCAGTTGGATGGCCGCTGAGAAAGGCAAAGGCTGGGTCGAGCTGGAGTTCAAGCAGGAGCAAACTATTGAGCGCGTCGTCTGGGGGCGTGATCGCGAAGGCAAATTCACCGACCGCCTCGCCATCGACTATCAAATCGAGATCGGTGACTGCGCAGGCCAATGGCACACCGTCGCCGATGCCAGCGACCGGCAAAAGTTTGACCCAAAAAAAAAAAAGCTCGTGAAGCCAACGCTCAGCGGCCTCAGCTCGGATGAAGCCAAGCGCGCAAAGCCGCTCGTGCAGGAAAAAGCCGACATAGAAGCCAAGATCAAAACTGCTGAAAACGCGCAAAGGGTCTTCGCCGGCACCTTCCGCACGCCAGATGACATCCATCTCCTCAATCGTGGTGATCCCGAGCAACCGAAGGAACCCGTCGTGCCCGCCGTGCTCAGCGCCCTCGGTGATTTGAAACTACCAAAAGAATCACCTGAGCAACAACGTCGCCGCGTGCTCGCCGACTGGATCGCCAGTCCGCAGAATCCGCTCACCGCCCGCGTGATGGTGAACCGCATCTGGCAGGGCCACTTCGGCACTGGTCTCGTGCCCACGCCAAGCGACTTTGGCCGCATGGGCATGAAACCCAGCCACCCCGAGCTGCTCGACTGGCTCGCCGCCGAGTTCATCCGCAGCGGCTGGAGCATGAAGCACATGCATCGGCTCATCGTGCTGAGTGCGGCTTACCGTAGAGCGAGTTTTCCAACGCGTTCTCAATCCTCAGGGAACGAGTTGGAAAACTCGTTCTACAAAGACGCCGAATCTCGCTACCTCTGGCGCTTCCCTTCTCGCCGTCTCGAAGCCGAATCCATCCGCGACTCCATGCTCGCCGTCAGCGGCCAGCTCAATTTGAAGATGCACGGCCGCGGCTTCAATTTCTTTGATCAGCGCGGCGGCCTCAGCGGCTTCGATCCCATCGAGACCTTCACGCCCGACAATCAGCGCCGCATGATCTACGCCCACAAAGTCCGCCGCGAACCCGAGACCGTCTTCGGTGCCTTCGACTGTCCAGACGCCGGTCAAAGCACCGCCATCCGCCGCGCCAGCACCACGCCGATTCAAGCCCTCAACCTCTTCAACAGCCTATTCACCCTCGCCCAGGCCGAAGCCTTCGCATCACGCGTAAAAAAGGAAGTTGGAGACGACCTCGCCAAGCAAATCAATCGAGCCTACCAACTTGCCCTCAGTCGAGAACCCACAGCCGATGAGTTACGCGACACCGAGCCCATCATTCGCCAACATGGCATCGCCCCGCTCTGCCGTGCCCTGTTCAACTCGAACGAGTTTCTCTTCATCCCATGATCCCAAATGCGGAACACCTCTCCCTCGCCGGACGCCATCTTCTCGACCGTCGGCGCTTCCTTTCGAGCAGCGCCACGGCACTTGGCTCCATCGCGTTGACGAATCTGCTCGGGCTGGATGGCCTGCTCGCCGCCGACGCCCCGATCATTGACCCCGGTCGGCCTTATGCACCACGTCAGCCACATTTCTCGGCCAAGGCGAAGAACGTCGTCGTCATCTTCTGCGCCGGTGCCGTGAGCCAGCTTGAGACGTGGGATTACAAACCTGAGCTTATCAAGTGGGACTACAAACCTCTGCCCGGCGGGCCGGCGGTGACCTTCCAAGGTCCGGCGGGCAATCTCGCACGACCTCAGTATGCCTTCCGTCCGCGCGGCCAAACCGGCAAGTGGGTGAGCGACATGATCCCGCACCTCGCGGAGCTGACAGATGACCTCGCCTTCGTGCATTCGCTCACGAGCAAATCAAACACACATGGCCCGGCGGAGAACTTCCTCTCCACCGGCTCCGTGCTCGATGGCTTCCCCAGCCTCGGTGCCTGGACGACGTATGCGCTCGGCAGCGAGAACCAGGATCTGCCCTCCTACGTCGCAATTCCTGATCCGCGTGGCGTGCCGCAGAATGGTGCCAACAACTGGGGCCCTGGATTTTTGCCCGCCGCGTTCCAAGGCACGACGATGAGTTCCAAGAACCCCGTGCGTCATCTCTCCGCGCCCGGTGTTTCTGCACAGGCAGATCAAGCCGCACGATCTTTGCTTCAAAAGATGAACGCACGTCATCTGGAAGCGAATCAGGGTGATCAAAAGCTCGCCGCACGCATCGCCGGCTATGAACTCGCCGCGCGCATGCAGCTCAGCGTCCCGGAGATCAACGACCTCAGCACCGAGCCCGCGCACATCCTCAAACTCTACGGTGCCGACGACACTCAGAACGCCGATAAGGCCGCCTTCGCGAAGAACTGCATCCTCGCCCGTCGCCTCATCGAGCGTGGCGTGCGTTTCGTGCAGCTTTTCAACGGCGCTTATGCCAGCGGTGGCAAACTCAACTGGGATGGCCACAGTGATCTCAAGACGCAGTATGACGTCCATGCTTCGATCCTCGATCAGCCTGCCGCTGCCTTGATTCGTGATCTCAAACAACGTGGCCTGCTTCAAGACACGCTCGTTGTTTGGTGCACCGAGTTCGGCCGCATGCCCTTCTTCCAAAAAGGTGCGAAGGGCCGCGACCACAACCCCGATGGGTTCACCTGCTGGATGACCGGCGCAGGCGTGAAGCCCGGCGTCAGCACTGGCGAGTGCGACGAACTCGGCCAGAAAGCCGTGAAGGACATCCACCCGCTCTACGACTTCAACGCCACGATCCTCCATCTCCTCGGCCTAGACCACGAACGCCTCACCTTTGAGCACAACGGTTTCCAACGCCGCCTCACGAACGTGGAAGGCCATGTGATCAAAGAGATGCTGACCAGCGTTTAAGCGTGGTTTTCAAAACGCTCCCTCTCTCTTACGCAGCACGCCTGGTGGAGACCGCTGCGGGAGCGATGAGCGCAGAAGATCGACCTCTAGCGCGGTCCGCCATCGCGTGCTCGCTGTAGCCTTTCACCACGCGGTAAATGATGCGATCAAAGAAGAGGTCGAGTTTTTGGAGGAACTCCTGCTCGGCATACAGCTCCAGGGCATTCATTTCGAGA
>CAXNGR010000073.1:0-9692 GCA_964201265.1 Verrucomicrobiaceae bacterium | reverse complement strand
GTGCTGGGGAGATGTGACTGTCTGACCACACTGCGGACATGGACCCGAGATACCAGCCATCTGAGCTGGCACTGTCAGCACGGTGTGACAAAAATCACATTGGAACTGAAGCGTTTGTGGGTTCATCCTTGCAGATTTTATGGGCAATTCCGGCAATTATCACTCAAAGATGAGTTTTTGACAAATTGAAGTTCTAAAAGTCATATCGACACAGGTTTCTGAGAGAGATAAGGATCATCAATATCGAATCATTCCGCCGCCGCCGCCGGTAAAGGCACCACCAAGCCGGGGGAGGGTTTCAGGTTCCGCGAGAATCCAGACCCGGTTCCGTTGCAGGGGCTGCCGATAATGACGGAACCGAAGAGCGAGTTTGAGGGTGAATCCGAGTCCAAAAAGCACGGCAAAGAGGGTCCACACTGAGCCAACGGCCAGGCCGACGCTGGTCACACGAGAATCGCTCGTCTTTTCGGCCAGAACTTCCGCAAGTTCAGAGTTTCCTGCGGTGGGTGCGCGTCCACCGAGGGCTTTTTGCAGCCAAAACAAGCGGGTGGAGAGATGAATGGCATATCGTTTGAGCTGGTCATGTTCCTCGCTGCTCTGAAAAGCCTCCTGCAAGCATGCCTGAAGAGTTTCATTGAGAAAAACCGGAGATGTCTGGTCATGAATGCCTTTGCTCAGGAAAAGTCGGGCACGCCACGGCTCCCCCAGAGGGAACACCAGCAGGCAAGAGTCGTTTTTCAAAAGTGCGCCTGATGCCACGGCATCAAGCGAGGTTTCGTCAGTGATTTTGCGGTCATGGGGGATGACCATGACATAAAGTCTGATGCGGGCGTCGCGTGCGTGGAATTCAAGGAAGCGCACCATCTCTTGCTGATGCATTTCAGAGAGGAGTTGGTCAGGATCGATAAGGTATTCGCCCGGCAAGGCTAGACTGGCGCTGGCGAGGAATTCAGGGGTCACCTGCTGCAAAGAGGAAAGTGGCGTCGGTCCGGTCTTTGAAACCATCTGCCGATTTGCTGGCGCGGCCAGGATGGACTCCGGCAAAAAGAAGCGCATGCCTTCTGGCTGTAAGCGAGGAGAGATCTGACTCTCATAATGATTGAAATGGTCATCCAACCGTGGGCCGCTGGTGACGGGGCTGAGCAGTAGCTCATTGATGTCAGCAGGCTCGCTGGAGCCGGGAGGAAGCACACTGCTAGCGCTGAGGCCGCCCAGGTTATCCCGAAAGGATTGCAGTTCTTCCTTGCTCCAGCGTGGCAGTGGAAGAATCTCGCCGTGATTTGACGGGTCTTCTTGAGCCAGCGCGGAGGCGGCTAAGATAAACATCAAGAGGGCGGTGTTCCTGTATTTCATAGGCTACCAGGGTTAAGCATCATGCGAGATACCCGCACGCGGATGAGATGCTGGGCGATGTCCACCTCGCAGGGGTTCAAGGCCCATGCCTTGGCCGAGGTTAGGATCAGGCGTCCATTGAGAGCTTTTCGCGAGCTTTTTCAAATGTCTCGCACAGCTCAGACACACGGTTTCGATGGCCTTGCCAAAACGTCCGGCACTCAAATGTGTCCCGCTCGCATGCAGGATTTTGGACAGTGTGCTCTCGCTGAAACAGGCTTCAACCGCGTACCCCAGGCTGATGCTGACGGCCTTCGCGCTCGGGTCCACGACCAGCACGATGCCAAAGTCATTGCGCTTGTGCAAAGAGTGCGTGTTGAACGCACCTTGGTTCAGAAGCCAGAAACCCACTTCGGCTGGACTCAAATCATTCGGAATAGCTCCTAAGTAAGTGGCAAAAAACGCTTGCGGAAAGCTGCGCTCAAAATCATCCAAAACGACCTCTGCTTGGCGTGTGTCTTCCAACCGCAAACAGTGCCCTGCATCGGTGATGCGCTCCAACCTAACCCATTGGTTTCCAAGGAGTGGGTGCAATGTCGTGGCGGAAAATCCACAACTGGTACAGGCTCTCTGCAGAGGAGTAACAGGTGCAGTGCATCGAGGACATTTCATAAAACCAGAATATATGGTAATTACAATAAATCAAGTCTCATTTCTTCACTCCTGACACACAAAAATTATTTACACTCAGCGGAATTTGTGGTGTAACTATCTGAGAACTCTCGAATTACAGCTAAAATGCCCTAGATCAGGACGATTCTTTCGTTGATCGGCAATCTTTGAATTTTACCCACTGAACATGAAGCCTGCATCCACCTTCACCATCCTTGCCAGCTTGCTGGCTGTCAGTTCCCTGCAAGCCAAATGGTCGCGCATTCCGATCATGCAGGAAAAGCCGGTCAACGTGGCCGTCAAAGGACCTCACTCGCTCGCGACGATCGACAGCTCTTCTGGGATCGGACAGGTGGACAATCTACTTAATCAGGGGGACGCGACTGCTCCTGCCACTTTGTCGCCTGGCAACAGCTTCGTCATCGTCAACTTCGGCAAGCCGGTGATGGTTTCTACTTCCTCCTTGGTCAATGACGGCATTGAAGGCAAGGTTTCACTTTCCGCCAGTGCCGACAAAGCAGGCTGGGCGGTGCTGGAGGAAAAAGTGTTCTCCGCGGCGGACCGTTCCATCAATTTCAAATTTGCGGG
Organism: Verrucomicrobiaceae bacterium; assembly: GCA_964201265.1. GTDB lineage: Bacteria > Verrucomicrobiota > Verrucomicrobiia > Verrucomicrobiales > Verrucomicrobiaceae > Prosthecobacter. The sequence continues at coordinate 7,100 of CAXNGR010000073.1, read as the reverse complement.
CATCCAGGCCAAGTTCTTAAAGTTTGAATTCGTGCTCTCCAAAGGAGGAACGATCCGCGCCTTGAATGTGATGGGTGCGCAAACGGACCGCGGCTATGCACTCAAGCAAGATGCCACTGGCAGCAAAGGTCAGCCGATGAATTTCGCCGGTGGTCTGGGCGGTGGCCGTTTGGTTTACGCGGCTCCCAAACCCGTTAACGGCATCGACTCTGCGGCAGCCTTCAACAAGTTTGAATTCCCCGAGTCTGACGAAAAATACCGCACGCTGATCTATGACATGGGCCAAGTGCGCATCATGAACGAGTTTTCTTCGGTGCATTCGCCCTCTCCGGTGCGGTTTGAGGTCTTCGCCTTCGAAAAACTGCCTGAGAAGGAAGACTGGAGAGGGCGCCTCGCCTTCGACCCGGCTGATTTCAACAACGCCAAGCCGGTGGTGGCCTATGAAGACAAAGTGGGCACAGGGAACATCAAAGTGAAGCCGTCCCAGCCAGTCAAAACCCGCTATTTGGCTCTGCGTTGGGAGCCTGACTTCAACCCGCCGGCCTTCTTGATTGAAAGTACAGGAGCCATGGGGAATGTGTCAGCCGTGCAAGGTCGGGAAACCCGCACAGTGAACATCAACGGTCAGACCGTCCAAGTCACCGTCGATCCAGGTTCTGCTGTGGGAGCAGGCACAAGTGAGTCACAAGCTACGGTTACAGTGCAGGTTCTTGGTGCAGGTGGGGAGGTTGTGTCCTCGGTCACATATCAGGGCGCGGGTGTCACAGGTGTGGATCTTTCTGGTGGTTCTGTGCAGATCTTGACGGGTAACAACCCCAACAGTGCTCCGAATGATGCGCCGCCGCCACCGGTGGCAGTCGTCAGTATCGACGCTGGCGGTAATGTGACCACTCAACCGACTGCAGTAGGATTTGTGTTGGGTGTTCAGCCCACCGCTACCTCGGGTTCAGTTACCCCCGTGGCAGCCCCGCCAGCTACAGGTGACACCACATCCACCAATTCCAATGCTCAGGAAATTGTGGCCGCAGTTCTTGGCATTACTCCAGAGGCTGCGGCAGGGATCATATCTGATGTTGCGTCTTCTGGCGGCAATGCCCAAACTGCCGCTGCTGCGGTTATTACCGGCGTGACCAATGCAGGTGGTGATGCCACGCAAGCGACCGCCGCACAGACTGGCGCAACGGGATCAACTCTTACGGAGGTGAATCAGCAAAACGCTAACAACATTCTCAACGGTGCGCTCAATCAAGCAGTCGCTGGTGGTGGATTGCAAAATCAGGTGAATCCTCCCCAGGTCTCTCCTTGACCTAGTTGATCTCAGTTTTACTCACACAGCAGCCCTCCTGAGGTTTCCTCAAGAGGGCTGTTTGTTTTAGGGAAACGCTGATCAATATCGTGTTGCGGAGGTCGGCATGCCGCGAAGAGTGATCTCCAATGCTTTTCTTTCGAATAACGTCCCCTTCGAACAGGGAAATCAATGGCAGCAGGCTGGGGCAGTAGAATGTTGTGACTCAAAGCCGTGCTGTTGCCGCTAATTCTGTAGGCATGAAGAAAAAATGGGGCTGAAACTTGCTGGCTTCAGCCTACGACAGTCTGAGAGGTGTCACGTCTGATCCACACTCCTCGCCCGAAGCGTTCCGGTGCTCTGTGGTTTTAAATCAAACCGTGGCTCCTTTCAGTGTTTGTCTCTTCCCGAAGAAAACGGGGGTCACCCGCATTTCGGGCAGAGGCCGTAAAACTCCAGCTCATGGTAGAGCTTGCGGAAGCCGGATTGCTTCTCGATCTGTTTCTCCAGCGCCTCCACCGGGCAGGAGATGTCCAGCCGTTGGATGCGACCGCATTGCGTGCAGATGAGGTAGTCGTCGTGGTGCCCCGGCTGAATCAGAGTGTAGTAGGTGCTGCGGTCGTGGAGACCCAGTTGGCGGATGAACCCCAGTTCCTCCAATTTGATGAGAACCCGGTAAACAGTGGCTTTGTCCGCTCCGCTGGTGAGCTGCGGCGAGTCTGCGATGTCTGCCAGCGAGAGTGGCTGATGGGCATGCACCAGGATGGAAAGGATGTTCTCCAGCGCTTTGGTGCGCCGCAGCCCCGCCTCACGCGCACGTTCCAAAAGGGCGGCGGAAAGCTGCTGCGCAGAGTCCGCGTCGTGGTGGCGGCAGGTGGCGGAATGGTGGTGGTGAAGCATCAGTTGGAGGTCAGGCTGGCTTTCTTCTGCTTGAATAGCCACTCGTGCAAGTCACTGCGCGGGTAAACGACCCCGGTGATGCCATGGCCCTCACCGGCAAGCTCAGAGTAGTTGATCAGTTCTCCTCCCGCTTTCTTCACTGCCTCTACCATGGCGCGTGAGCGTTCGACGGGCACCATGTCGTCTTTATCGCCGTGGAACACCCAGAAGGGGATGTTCTTCAAAATCTCCGCGTTTTTGGCATCCCCACCACCGCATAACGGCACGGCGGCGGCGAAGACCTGCGGGTATTTAGCCGCGATATACCAGGTGCCAGAGCCTCCCATCGAAGAACCCGTCAGGTAAATCCGCGTGTCATCAACCGGCAGGTGATCCGCCACGTCAGCAATGAGCGCCAGCAGCTTGTCCGCCACTTCGTTCTTCCACCCGATGTCACGTGAGGGACACTGCGGTGCCAGCATGAAACACGGTCCCTGCTTTTGGTGGGCCTCGTCCACCCACAGCTTGGGTGAGCCTCCCATCTGCGCCTCATTGTCATCGCCGCTCTGTCCTGCGCCGTGCAGCCAGATGACCAGCGGGTAGCGTTCGCTAGCTTCAAATTTAGGATTGCCCCAAATCTGGTAGTTCATGCCTTGCTTGGAGACGCCTTTGGTGAACTGGCCGGTAATCTTCGTCGCATAAGCGCCATCCTTGAGTCCGGCATCACGCCGTTTCTCACGCAAGAGGCTGTGAATGTAATCTTGATCCTCTTTGGAGAGCCGGTCCAAAGGCAGACGGAACTGGTTAAAATCACTCCTTCGGCGAATTTTCACCTCTTTGTCGGAGAACTCGATCAAATCCCCCTGAAACTTCGATTTTCCATCGCTGGAGGTCCAATCCCGGGTCGGGTTGGCTGCCTGGGCGCTGGAGATCAGCAGAGCGGTGGCAAGGAGGCGGAGAATGACGTTCATGCCTTTATGCTAAACCCCGGTCACGCTTGCGGGCAAGGATTTTGATCTCCATTGGCTCAGGGCGTGATGCGCGCACCGTCCTTTTTCATCTCCTCCACGAGTTTCTTCGAGTTGTCGTCGATGGGGTTTCCTTCGATGAAGATCTGGCAATAAGGTGCCCACTCACGCGCACCGTCGTTGTCCTTCTTCCACATTCGGTGCAGAGGGGTGAAATCGGTGATCTGGTTTCCCTCTAAAAACAGGAACTGCAACTCCGTCAGCGGCTCCAGCGGCGAGATGTCCGTCACGCCGTTGCCCTTGAGGGAGAGCATGGACAGCCACTTCATGCTGCCGATGCCTTGCAGACTGGTCACTTGATTTCCTTCAAGGTAAAGTGTCCACACCTTCGGCAGTTTGAACAGCGATGTCGCGTCCTTGATTTGGTTGCCTGCTAGATAGAGAGAGGTCAGCGCCTGGATGCCACCGAGGGCGGAAACATCCGTCACCTTGTTGCCGGTCAGCTCGATGTATTGCAGCGCCTTGCAGGTTGCCAGAGGCGTGAGGTCGCTGATTTGATTGTGAGACACATCCAGGAATTGCAGGCGCTCCAAGCCTTTGATCGGCCCCAGATTCGTGATTTGATTGTCCGGCAGTGTCAGCGAGGCCAGCGCGACGCATTTTTCCAAGCCTGCGAGGTTTTGAATGCCCGCCTTCTTGCCCTCAATGATCGAAACCGTGGCGACATCCTCAGTCGTCAGCGGCTCCTGGTTGTCGCGCTTGGCGAAGACTTGCTTCCGCACCGCTGCTTCGAGGGCCTTGTCAGTGAAAATGGCGACTGGCTTCGGTGGTGGTGGTTTGGCGGCTACAGGAGGCGCGGGGGGCACAGTCTTGGCGGCTGGTGCCGCAGGTTTGGCTGGAGGCGTGGCTGGTTTGGCGGTGGCAGGTGCGGGTGGCGGTGTTGCAGGTTTGGGAGGTGTTGCAGGTGGCTTTGTTTCTGCTTTTGCTGGGGGAGTGGCTGGCACAGCCGCCGGTTTCGTTTCCACTTTGGCCGGAGTTGCTGGAGCGGGCTTGGCCTCCGGCTTGGGAGGCGCAGCAGGTGCTGGTGGCGGAGTCGCGGGCTTCGTCGGATCCGCCGCAGGCTTCGCCTCCTGGGCGTGGATGCTGAGGGCGAGCAACGCGGCAAGGATGAGGCTGTGTTTCATGATGAGCGAATGTTACGGCCATCATACGCAGAACGCAGGTTGCATGTTTAGCAAAAATCGCCTCTCTCTTGCGCCATGGTCAACGTCATCGTCATCCTCGAAATCGAATCGCAAAAAATCGACGAGTTCCTCGCCGTCATCCTCGAAAACGCCGCTGCCTCACGCCTGGAACCCGGATGCTTGCGCTTTGAAGTCAGCCGTGATGCGAACCAGCCCAATCTTTTTGCCCTCAGCGAAAGTTACCGTGACGTGGCTGCTATGGAGGCTCATTACACCACTCCCCACGTCGCTAAGTGGCGTGAGAAATCACCGGCCTTTGTTCTCAAGCGCTGGTCTGTGAAGGGGCCGGTGCTCTGATCCCGGCGGGTCGGGCGGAAAATTGTGCTTTTCGCATGCCGTGCCGGAGTGATACACCAGCACCATGCTTATCCGCTGGTTCTTCCTCTCTCTGATCCTTTTGCCGCCGACTGTTTTCGCCGCGCCTGAGGACTATTTTGGCATTCGTGTCATTGACGAGGCCACAGGACGCGGTGTGCCGCTGATCACGCTGAAAACGACCAACCACATCACGCACACCACGGACAGTGCGGGCTGGATTGCCTTCAATGAGCCGGGTTTGATGAAGCTCCCGGTCTATTTCAGTGTCGAAGGTCCGGGCTATGCGCTGCCGAAGGACGGCTTCGGCTTTTCTGGCGTGAAACTGACGCCACTGGCCGGAAAAACGGCGGAGATCAAAGTGCTGCGAACAAACATCGCGGAGCGTCTGTGCCGACTCACAGGGCAGGGGATTTACCGCGACAGCACCTTGCTGGGACAAGAGGTGCCGCTGCCGCGCCCGAACCTCTTCGCAGATGTGATGGGCCAGGACTCCGTGCAGGTCGTGCCATGGAAAGGGCGCTACTTTTGGATCTTCGGCGACACCCAGCGTCCGAACTACCCGCTGGGCAATTTCCACTCCACCGCCGCATGGAGTGACCCGCCGGACAAAGGTGGACTCGATCCCGAGCATGGCATCCACTTTGAATATGTGACCGACGATGGCGGAGCTGTCGCCAAAATGCTGCCGGTGGATGATCCTGGCGTCGTCTGGCTCTTCGGCATGCTGACGGTGATGGATGCCGGGCAGACAGAGCATCTTCTCGCGCATTACTCACGCTGGCGTGATCTTGGCAAGCGCCTGGAGCACGGCCTGGCAGAGTATGACGAGACCGAGGGGCGTTTCCGCCGCATCGCCGTGCTGGGGGACGAGTTTGAGTGGCAGCACCCACGCCACAATGCCGTGCGGCTGAAAGGCGCGGATGGAGACTGGATCTACTTCTCCGCGCCATTTTGCCAGACACGGGTGAAGGCGGACTACGACTCGGTGCAAAATACCTCCGCTTATGAGTCGCTGGCCTGGTCGCCGGAGCACGGGGATTACCTCTGGCAGAAAGCGCTCCCGCCCACGACGCAAAAGGACGAGGCCAAACTCATCGCGGAGAACAAAATGCCGAAGGACAAGGCGCGCATGCAGGTGGTCGATGCGCACACGGGCAAACCGGTGAGCCTGCATGCCGGCAGCGCGCATTGGAACAAGCATCGCGGGCGCTGGGTCATGATTGCCGTGCAGGAAAGTGGAGATGCCTCTTACCTTGGCGAGGTCTGGTATCTGGAGGCCAAACAGATCGAGGGGCCGTGGCGCAAGGCGGTGAAGATCGCCACGCACCCGAAGTACAGCTTCTACAATCCCAGTCATCAGGCCTTCTTCGACCAGCTCGACGGTCGCGTGATCTTTTTTCAGGGCACTTACGCCGAGACCTTCTCCGGCAACCCCGTCGCCACGCCGCGCTACGACTACAACCAGCTCATGTACCGCCTCGATCTCGATGAAGAGCGGCTGAAAGCAGCACGCGAGGAGTAGCTGCTCTCTTAGCCAACGTATTGAGTGATGAAGACCTCGTTCCCCTCGGCATCGCGGAAGACGCCGAGCAAGATCGGCTCTCCTTCACGCTGCTGTGGCGATTGCAAGATCGTGGCACCGCCCTTGGCGATCTTTTCTGCCATCACCAACACGTCCTCATATTGAAAGCTCAGCCCGGTGGCATTGCGCGAGCCATCATGGCCGCCGTGCAGCGCGATGATTGCATCGCCGTGACGAAGCTCGGTCCAGAAGTCGCTCACAAAGATCTCATCGAGGCCGATCACATCGCGGTAAAAAGTCACGGCGCGTTTCATGTCCACAGCCATGAGCATGAACTTTACTTTTTCGGGTTTCATCGGGTTTCATCGGGTTTCATCGGGTTTCAGGATCTTTGCCGGGGTTCGTCTGGCGGCGTGCCACCAGCTGACTGAAAAACCGTGCTTTGTCTTCAGTCAGGCGCGCGTCAAATCGTTTGATCAATAGGAGCATGAAGCCCGCAAAAAGGATCCAGATCAAGCCTCCCCCCAGAATCACTCCCGGGGAGAACCAGAGTATCCACGCGTCCTGGATGAATGCCCGCGAGGGATCTTTTGCGTCATAAAAAACTCCGGCCTCTTCCCCACGCTTGAAATGATCGGAGCGGGCCGCCCGCGATGACGTGACCTGATAGCTGCGTCCCTGTGAATCGCTGAACTTCACCACGGGGTAGTAGCTCGTCACCTTGTTGGCGTGCGGGCCCTCGCTTGGGCTGCGGGAGCTTTGGGTGGCGACTATATCGACAATCACCCCCGTCGTTTTTTCCGCCCTGATCAAAAACAACGCGGTGCTGGCAGTCCACACCAAGCCTGCTCCCGCAATCAATGCCCCAAAGGCAAGGAAGCCCC
>CAXNGR010000072.1:0-9698 GCA_964201265.1 Verrucomicrobiaceae bacterium | reverse complement strand
TGGTCGAGCAGGTTGTGCTCGCGAAGGAAGTTCAAGCAGGCGGCGGCGTCGGAGTCGTACTGGTGCGTGGAGGGCTCACGCGGCTTCGGCTCGATGTAGAACTGGCCTTTGAAGCCGATCTTCTTCTTGTAATCGACGGCCATGTGCAGCAGGCGGGCGAGGTGGTCGATCTCGCGCTTCATGTCGGTGTTCCAAAGCGTGGCGTAGCCTTCGCGGCCACCCCAGAAGGTGTAGCCTTCACCGCCGAGGCGATGCGTGACGTCCATGGCTTTCTTCACCTGAGCGGCAGCGTAAGCAAACACACCGGCGTTCGGGCTGGTGGAGGCTCCTTGGCAATAACGGGCATGGGAGAAGAGGCAGGCGGTGCCCCAGAGGAGCTTCTTGCCGGTCTGCTTCTGCGCTTTTTCGAGCTCGTCAGCGACGGCGTCGAAGGCCTTGTTGCTCTCCGCCAGCGTGGGCAGCTCGGGGGCGACATCGCGATCATGCCAGCAGTAGTAATCCACACCGAGCTTGTCCATGAACTCGAAGCAGGCCCACACGCGGCGCTGCGCGTTGGCGACGGAATTGCTGCCGTCATCCCAGGGGCGCTGCGCGGTGCCGCCGCCGAAGGGATCGGAGAGCGAGTTGCGCATGGCATGCCAGTAGGCGACGCCGAAGCGCAGATGATCGCGCATTTTTTTGCCGCCCACGAGTTCGTCGGCGTTGTAGTGCTTGAAGGCGAGCGGGTTGCGGCTCTTCGGTCCTTCGAATTGAATTTTCTGAATGTCTGGGAAGGCTTCGTTCATGGTAGGGCGTGCAAGGGAGACGAAACCGGGCGGCGTGCAACTGGTTCGTCAGGTCTGATTGGACAGGTTTTGGGCGGAATTGGACGACCGCTGGGGCGGAATGACGAATGAACTTCGAATGCCCCAAGTCATCTGGCCTTCGTCATTCGCCATTCTGGTTTCGTCATTGGAGCGACTTGCGACTCGTCTCCTCCGCCAGCCACACCGAGATCAGCGTGATCACGGCCATACCGATAAGATACAGCGCCACAGACCACGGCCTGCCGCCGCTTTGATCCAGCAACGCGGTGGCGATGAGCGGGGCGAGTCCGCCTGCCAATGGTGAGGCAAGCTGATAACCGAGTGAGGCGCCGCTGTAGCGCACGCGTGTGCCGAACAGCTCCGAAAAGAACGCCGCCTGCGGGCCATACATGGCCGCGTGGCCGACGAGGCCGATCACCACGGCCAGCACGACGAGCACGGTTTGGCGTGATTCGATCATCCAGAAAAATGGAAACGCGAACAGCATCAGGAAGAAGGCACCGCCGAGATAAACGGGTCGCCGTCCCAGACGGTCCGAGAGCGCTCCAAACCACGGGATGACGACCAACTGCACGGCAGAACCGATCAGCACCGCGTTGAGCAGCGTGGCCTTCGGCATGCCGAGTTGCTGCGAGCCGTAACTGAGCACAAGCACGGTGAAGATGTAGAAGAACGCGTTCTCCGCGAAGCGTGCGCCCATGGCAAGCAGGACGTTGCGCGGATGATCCCGTAGCACGGCCAGGATCGGCACCTTCGGGCCCGCGTCTTCGGCTTTCGCCTGCGTGAAGACGGGACTCTCGATGATCTTCAGCCGAATGAACATGCCCACGCCGAGCAGCAGCACGCCGAGCAGAAACGGCACGCGCCAGCCCCAGGAGAGGAAGGCTTTTTCATCCATCGACGACGCGAGCATGAAGACCGCATTCGCTAGCAGCAGTCCTACCGGCACACCGGCCTGCACCCAGCTCGCGTAGAAGCCACGGCGGCCCTGAGCGCCATGCTCCACGGCCATCAGCACCGCACCGCCCCATTCGCCTCCAACACCAAAACCCTGAACAAAACGCAGCAGCACGAGCAGGATCGGAGCCCAGACACCGATCTGCGAATACGTCGGGAGCAGGCCGATCAAGACCGTCGCCACGCCCATGAGCATGAGCGTCGTCACCAGCATCGACTTGCGGCCGATCTTGTCGCCAAAATGCCCGAACACGATACCACCGACCGGTCGCGCAAAGAATCCGACCGCATACGTCGCGAACGCGGCCATGGTACCCGCGAGCGGATCGAAGTTCGGGAAGAACAGTTTGTTAAACACCAGCGCCGAGGCCGTGCCGTAGAGAAAGAAATCGTACCACTCGATGGTGGTGCCGATGAAACTCGCGATGACAACGCGGCGGGTGCTGTTGGGATCAGACATGGACGGCTACTTCGTTTCAGCGGCCTTCTTTGCCTTCGGCGCGAAGATTTTACGATCCCAGTTCTTCGCGATCTGTTCCGGCGAGGCTTCGGAAGAAACACCACCCTCGGGCACATCGAGTTTGGCACTCCAAAGAATGCCATTGAGCATGAAGCGGCGTTGATTGGCCTCGGCCCAGTTTGCATGCAGGTCGCAGCCAGTGAAGCCGAAGCAGCGGCCGCCATCGGGGCGCTCATAGCTCCACGCCACGGTTTCGGCGCGGCCTGCGTTTGCTTTGGCGGCATCGTTTTTACGGCTGCTGTCGGGCATGGCGCATTGCAGCAGATGCGTGACGCCTTTTTCGGCGAAGTGCAGATTGTACAGCCAGCCGTCTTTGAGCAGCGGGAAGGGCTTCACGCCGTTGTTAATGGGATGTGTCGGAATGCTGGTGAAATCGACATCCCAATGGCCGCGGCAGCCGATGTCGCTCTGAAACACGGCTCCAAACATCGCCTTGAAGTCAGTGGCACGGTCGGGCTTGCAGTCGATGCCTTGATGCAGAATGACAAAGCCCGTGCCTGCCTTCGTGAGCGCCTGCATCTTCGCCCAGCGGGCGGGTTCGAGGAAGGAATGCTTGTCGCCGCCGTCCATGAACAACAGCACGCTGCGCGCGCCATCGAGTACCGCTTCGTTTTTCGGCCAGCCTTCCGCCACCATCACCGGCGCGACACCGGGAACGGCCTTCAGCCAGTCCATGAGGAGCGCACAACCGGCGAAGTACTCGTGCTGCCCCGGCTTATTGCTCGGTGTCCCAGCGATGAGCACGATCTTCGCAGCCTTGGCATCTACGGGCACTTGTTCCAGCGGCACCTGCTGCTGCTCGGCGGTGAACTCAGCATGGAGGGATACGGTGAACAGAAAAGAGAGGATGAGACGGTGCATGTTTGGCAGGCTGACGGGTTGGAAAGCGCAACACAAGACGAAAAGCCGCAGTGCGCTCTTGCAGTGCGCTCCCAACACGCCTGATGCCGCATGCGCGGAGGGCGCGTTTGAATCGCGGATGTTTGTCATGCATTTGCGCGGTAGCCCAAGATGCAGAGCAGCCTCCAGAACAGCTCTTCGCAGAAATTGGGCAAAAACAAAGAGTCCTAATCAGCCACTGAGCGGGATCATGAAAACGCCGCGGCATCCGCGACGAAGGCGTCCACATCCGCCTCCGTGGTGTGCCATGAGCACATCAGTCGGCTGCCGCCGCCGATGAAACTGTAAAACACCCAGCCACGCTCCTTGAGGCCGGTTTTCATTTTTTCCGGCAGTTTCGCGAAAACGGCGTTCGCATCCACCGGGTAAAGGATCTGCACGCCGGGCAGGTGGCCGAGGGCGTCGGAAAGTCGGCGAGCGAGCGCGTTGGCGCTGCTGGCGTGTTTTTTCCAGGTGTCATTCGTCAGCATGCGTAGCCACTGCGCGGAGATGAAGCGCATCTTGGAGCAAAGCTGCCCGGCCTGCTTGCAGCGGTATTGAAAGTCCTGTGACAGCTCCTTGTTGAAGAACACCACCGCCTCCGTGACGGCCATGCCGAGCTTCGTGCCGCCACAGCACAACACATCGACCCCGGCACGCCAGGTGATGTCTGCTGGAGAAGTGTTCAAACCGGCCAGCGCGTTGAAAAAACGCGCACCATCCATGTGAATCGACAAACCATGCTGTTTGGCGAGCGCACCGAGTCCGGCGATCTCGCCGGGTCGATAGACGGTACCTAGCTCGGTGCTCTGGCTGATGCTCAAAGCACGCGGCTTGGGGAAATGCAGGTCATTGCGGCTGGTGGCGATGCGTTCCACGTCCGCAGGGTCCAGCTTACCCAGCGGGCTGCGGGCGAGCAGAATTTTTGAGCCGTGGCTGAAAAACTCCGGCGCACCGCATTCATCCGTCTCCACATGCGCCTCATGCGCGGTGATGATGCTGTTGTAGCTGCGGCACAGCGTGGCAAGCGCGAGCGAATTGGCCGCCGTGCCGTTGAAGACGAAGTACACGTCGCAATCGGTCTCAAAGAAGCGCCGGAAGGTCTCGCAGGCTTCCGCAGTGATCGAATCGGCTCCGTAGCTCGGTTGGTAGCCCTGGTTCGCCTCCTCGAGCGCCTGCCAGGCTTCCGGGCATACGCCGGAGGTGTTGTCGGAGGCAAAGTGGTATTTGAGTTCGGAGCTCATGACTTGGATTTCCGTTGGCCGTGCCACACGAGCACGATTCCCGCCGCCAGCAGCAGCAGATCGCGCAGAATGAGGTCGCGGTAGTTCGCGCTCGCATCGGAGTGACCGAAACAACCGCAGCGGATATCGATGCCGCGCCACCAGGAGATACCGATGGCCACGAGAAAGACCAGCAGCGAGGCATTCAGAATCATGAGGCCGCCGGGGCGCAGGAAACCGCTCATCACGGCCAGCCCGGCAAAGATTTCCAGCCACGGCAGCCCCATCGCCACCCAAGCGGCCCAGGGATCGCCCAGCAGGTCAAAGCTGCGCACATCAGCAAGGAAGGAAATCGGGTCGGCGGCCTTCAACAGGCCTGAATACACAAACACGCCGCCGAAGAAGAAGTGAAGAAGGAGTCGCAGCATGAGGAGGCAAAACTTACGGCACCAGTTCCGTCATCGGCAACAGCCAGATAACGAGCTTTTTGTCCTCATAGCCTTCACCGGCCTGTGGCATGCCGCGCACGTCCACCGAACGCCCAAAGAGCATGCCAAGCTGCGTGGCGAATCCGGCCCTGGGCGATTCGCCGCCTCCGCCAAAGCTAAGCTGTGGATCGTCAAAGACGCGCAGCAATCCGCCGCCATGCAGGACAATGGGGGATTTCGCACTCGGTTCGATGCCCTGGATGGCAATCAGGTCCGCGCCTTCATCACCCAGCAGCCGGGTCGCGTTGAGTGGATCGAGTCGGCGGCTCAGATCGCCAGAATCCGCCTGCTCCAGAATGGTGGCGTTGATGATCGGCGTCTCGGTGCTGGCGAGGCGCGGGAATTTTTCACGCACCTGCTTGTTCACCGCCAGCGCGACGGCTTTCATCGCCTCTGGGGTCCAGTGGCTGTCCTGCGCGAAGAACACCTGCTGCCGGTCGCGGAACTCCCATAGCGCGTCGGTCATGTCCATCACATCAATGCCTGCTGCCTTCAGCTCCGAGACTGTGGCCTTCTCCTCTTTCAGCCGTATGGGGCTCGTGTAGCGCCCGTCGCGGATCTGTTCGGGGTAAAGCGCCGCGCGTCCGGGGATCAGCACCACGAGCAGGCTTATCTCTTGTGATTTCAGACGTGATGCCAGCGCGGTCAAACGGGCCTGGGTCTCGTTGTTTTCACGTTTCGCATGAACGAGGCGGTTGATCTCGGCGTGGGGGAAGAGCCAGCCCTCGCGTGCGAGATACACGTCGCGATTGCCCTCATGCAGCCCATGCGTCAGCACCCACTGCATGCCGCTGCGCACACAAGCGGCCGCCAGATTGGATTGGGTGGGCGTGAACCAGGCCACGATCTCAAACACCAGCGGCACCGCGAGTGCGATCACAAACACGCGTACGAGTTTCAGTGCCTCCTGGGAGGTGAATTCTGGCTCCGGCGGCACCACCGTGCGCTTGGCGGGATCAATTTTTGGCAGGGCAGGCTTCATCACGCAGGAGGGGAATGAGTCCACAGCATCGCCATGGCGAGAAAGAACACACCGAGGCAGATCGCCCCCTTCCAGAAGGCGGGGGTGCGCAAAAAGTCACGCGAGTAAGGCAGGCCAAGAAAACAAGCCAGCGCAGCGACCATCGTGATGGTGTGGTAATCACTCCACACACGCGCTTCCTGGAACACCGTTGCAAGCGTTTTGGCCGAAGGCGTGAACAGCGCCCGCAGATGCAGCCAGGCATCGCCTAAAGAGGCCGCGTCCACCGACAGGCTCAGGACGGTGAAGAGAAGCAACAAAGGAAGCAATCGGAAAAATTTGCCATGCGTGAACCGACGCAGATCGAGGATCGACTGGGCTTGATCAGCAACCTTGTAGCCCATCATGCCGCCGAAACCAGCGATCAAATCTCCCGCACTCGTGAAACCGAAGTGCAAGCTCAGCAGTCGCGCTAGGAAGCCCATCCATGCCACGCCTGTGCTCAGGCTGTCCGTGCCACCATGCAGCACCATGCTGGAGAGATGCCACAGCGGACCCACCAGCAGCACCCATTTGCCAAAGCCCAGGCAGAAGCGCATCACGCCCTGCGCCACGTCCAGCGTGGGCGGTCGCGGCTTCAGCGCCATGCGCGCCGCCAGCGCGAGCGGCAGCAGCACAAACAGCAGATGGTGGGTGGTCAGAAACACGGCGTATGCAGATGGCGACGTCTTCACGGCAGTCAATCGAGTAATCTTGGGGGCTGTGACAAGTCTGGAGTTCCTTGCAACACTCCCCTTGGGCTGTTTCGTTTGAATGACATGCACGATCTCGATCCCAGCCTCCCAGAGCACCTCGTCCGCCGCGATTTCCTCAAGAAGCTCGCCGCTGCCTCCACCGCTGCGTGGATGACCGGCGCGCCGAAGGCGATCTGGGCCAAATCGGGTGATAAAGTCACGCATCCGCCTGCGAAAGCCGATGCGTGCATCCTGCTGTGGATGGCGGGCGGCATGGCGGCGCCGGACACTTTTGATCCGAAGAGCTACCTGCCGTTCGAGAAGGGTCTCGAAGTGAAGCGGATGCTCAGCACCTTCCCGGCGATCAACACGAGCGTGGATGGCATCAAAATCTGCCAGGGTCTCGAAAACATCGCGCAGGTGATGGATCGTGGCACGCTCATCCGCAGCGCGGTGCAGCCGGATCTCGGCAGCATTTTGCACTCACGGCATCAGTATCACTGGCACACCGGCTACGTGCCGCCGCAGACCGTTGCGTGCCCGCACATCGGTTCCTGGATGGCCAAAGTGCTCGGCCCGCGCAACTCGGTGATGCCCGCGTTCACCAACATCGGTCAGCGCCTCGAAGGCGTGGGCGAAAGCGAGGAACTGAAAGCCTTCACCACCGCCGGATTCTTCGGCAGCGAGTTCGGGCCGATGAACCTGCCTTATCCCGAAGAGGCCGCGCAGTCCGTGAAGCCGCCGAAGGGTATGGATGCGAACCGTTTCGCCAATCGTGACCGCCTGTTCCGCAAACTCGTCGATCAAAGTCCGCAGCGCGAGTTCATGAGCGATTACCAGCAGGAGTCCATGCTGCGCAGCATGGACAACGCGTATCGCCTGCTCAGCGCCAAGGAGCGCGAAGCCTTCGACATCACCCTGGAGCCGAAGGAGAGCTACGCGAAGTATGACACGGGCCGCTTTGGCCGTGGCTGTCTGCTGGCACGGCGTTTGGTCGAGGCGGGCACACGATTCGTCGAGGTCACCACCGAGTATGTGCCGTTTTTCCAATGGGACACGCACAAGGACGGCCACACCACCGTGGCCGCCATGCATAAGGAAATCGACGCGCCCATCGCGCAGCTCGTGCGCGATCTGGAGGCGAAGGGCCTGCTGGACCGCACGCTCATCATCATCGCCAGCGAGTTCAGTCGCGACGCTCTCATGGAGGGCAAACCCGGCTCCACCGCGAACGACCAGACGACCTTCAAGGTCGATACGCTCAGCGAGATGAAGCACTACGGCCTGCACCGCCACTTTACCGGCGGCACCAGCGTCATGACCTTCGGCGGTGGTGTGAAGAAGGGCTTCCTCTACGGCGAAACCGCCGACGAACGCCCGCTCATCGCCACGAAAAACCCCGTCAGCGTCATGGACCTGCATGCAACGATCATGACCGCGATGGGCATCAGCCCAAAAACTGAGTTCGAAATCGAAGGTCGGCCGTTTTACGTCACCGAGGACGGGAAAGGCAAACCTGTGACGGAAATCTTCGCGTAAACGATTGTCAGCGGCGGTTCGCCCCGTTTAGGCTGGCTCATGAACGCGCACCGCCTTCTCCGCATCGGGGTCACGACACTTGTCCTGGCCGTTTCTTCCCTAACTCTTGCTGCTGAGGGCGACGCCGAATGGCAGAAGGTCAATGACAGCATTGAGAGCATCAAAAATCCGAAGGAGAAACCGCAGTCACGCGAGCAGGCCATCGAACTGCTCAAAACCGGCCTCGTCAGTTTCGACGCGGCTTACGCGGCGGCCATGAAGGCGGCCCCGGCCAATGCCGCTCGTTACGACGCGGCCTTGTTTGAAGCGATGGTGGGTCGTGCGCGTGAGATGGCCGGCGTTCCAGCGCCCGCCAAGGCCGCCATCAGCCTCGACGACATCCTCAAGGCCGAGGACGCCAAGCCCGAGACCAAATCACAGGCCAGCCTGATCAATGTCATGGAAGCCGCCGAGGCTGCGGAAGGCCCCGAGGGCGACACCGCCGCCTGGATCGCCAAGGCGGAGAAGCATTTGAAGGATTTCCCGGCTGAGAAGATGAACCGCATGGTTGAAGGCAAGGTGAAGAGCATCAAGGCCGCCGCCGAGATCAAAACCAAGCCGCTGGAGATGAAATTCACCGCCGTGGACGGTCGCGAGGTCGATTTGGCGAAACTTCAGGGCAAAGTCGTGCTCATCGACTTCTGGGCCACCTGGTGCGGACCGTGCGTGGCTGAGCTGCCAAACGTGATCAAAGCCTACAAGGAGCTGCATCCGAAGGGCTTTGAGATCGTCGGCATCTCGCTCGATTCCGACAAAGCGGAGTTGCAGGCTTTTGTGAAGGACAAGGGCATGGAGTGGCCGCAGTACTTCGACGGCAAGGGCTGGCAGAACGAGATTTCCACCAAGTATGGCATCAATTCGATCCCGGCCATGTGGCTGCTCAACAAGAAGGGCATGGTCGTCAGCACCAATGCGCGTGGCGGTCTGGAGGAACAGGTGGCGAAACTGCTCGCGGAGTAAGCTCATGATCCAGCGCTCGTTGTTAACGGCTGTCTTGCTGGCCGCCTCGCTGCTGCATGGGCAAGAGGCGGCTCCCGAAGTCCAAAAGAACGTCATGGTGGCGATGAGCGATGGCGTGAAGCTCGCCACGGACATCTACCTGCCCGCAGAAAACAAGGACAAGCTGCCCGTCATCCTGACGCGTCTGCCTTACAACAAGGACGGCGCAAAGAGCTTCGGCGAATACTTTGCCGCAAATGGCTACGCCTTCGTGGCACAAGACACGCGTGGTCGTTACGCTTCGGAAGGCGTCTGGCATTGGATGACCGATGATGGCAAAGACGGGGCCGATTGCGCCGCGTGGATCGCCGCGCAGCCGTGGTCGAACGGCAAGATCGGCATGGTGGGCACCTCGTATGTCGGCGGCACGCAGCATGCGATGGCTTTGGAAAAAGTGCCGCAGCTCACCACAGTCATCCCGGTCGATGCCGTGTCTAACATGGGCCGCCAGAGCATGCGCAACGCGGGTGCGTTTGAAATGCGCTTCTGGAACTGGATCATGCTCAATGCGGGCAAAGGCAGCAACGCCGCGCTCGATCCTGCCACGCAGGCC